>CAYGRM010000005.1:0-54027 GCA_964352225.1 uncultured Saprospiraceae bacterium
CAATCAATGAAAAGAGAAAAATATTTTGAGTGGAAAACCAAAACTCCCCTTTAGGGGTCGGGGGTTTAAGTTCGCCTCACTATTAATGCCATCAAAAAAGATAAGATAAAACCACCAACCGCTCCCAACATATATTTTGTAAAAGAAGCTCCCACAGTAGGTGTATAATCGGCTAATACATTTTTTCTCACCTCTGAAATCTTATCTGTTCCCTTGTGAAATTCTAACATTTCTTGATGGGTCATCTCTTGGTGAATTTGTAATAATTCAGCATCATATACATTCATAATCCATAGAAAGAATAATATAAAATAGGCATTGGTAATTAAAAAAACGATAAACGGAGTAGAAACCAAACTTCGCAGAGAAGACTCTTTTTCTTCATTTTTTGCATTTGCTAGAACGCTTCCAATTGAGTTATTAGAACTTCCTTCTTCCCGATGAACTTTGAGGGTAGCCCAAAACATCCCTCCTAAATACAAAATCATCGTAGACCAAATCACTTCAGGACTCCGCATCATTGCCTTATCATAAAAGTAAAAAGCAAACATGTAAAGTATCACTAAGAACCCCGTATAAATGCCGTATTTGATTGCTATTTTATTCAAAATTTATTTTTTTTTGTAACGCTTCGCTATTATACTTGCGGCCGATCTCTTTTTATAAAAATTCCTAAAATTGCCGCAAGAAAAACTATGGTGATTAAGCTACTCAAAAGAACATATAATGAATTAGCTTCTAAAATATGCTCACCTTCCATCACTTTTTTGGCAATAAAATTTCTAAAAATAAGATTCCAAACTACTGCCATCATTCCATAAAATAGTCCCATCCAAAAACCTAAAACTATGGCTCTTTTATGAGAGATAAATCCGTACAAATCTTTATCACGATGGGTCTTCAACATCATTATGACTACTGCAATCGAGATCGCAAAAGTCAAGGTATAAATTAAATAAATAACCCCTTCATCGGACGATTCTGAATTTCCCCACCCATTAACATATTTGCTTAATTCTAAAACGATAGTAACTGCAAGTAGAATTAATGCAAATCGAAAAGCTGTTCGATAAGGAGGTGGTAACTTTATCTCAACCTTTGATTCGGTCATAACTCATTGATTTTGAGCAAGTAGCGAGACTTTTTAAGTCCTGTTCTGATAAATATTTTATTACTATACGGGACTTAAAAAGTCCCGCTACGTTAAACGAATATTTGTGATTTTCCATTATTCACTACTCCTAATACTTTCCCTTTCAACGCCATTCCAATTATCGGTGAATTTTTCGATTTGGATAAAATATCTTTCTTAGAAAAAGTCCATTCATAATTAGGATCAAAAATCGTCAAGTTTGCTTCTGCTCCCTCTTCTATTTCTGGTAAATCTATATTCAATAATTGTCGAGGTCGAATCGCTACTTTTTCTACAAAACTTTCCACATTAATCACTTTTGATAAATGAGTATTATAAAGAGCATAGGTCGTTTGCAAACCTAAAGCTCCAAAATCTGCATTAAAAAATTCCAAATTTTTCCCTTCTTCTTCGACTGGTCTGTGATTCGAAGTGATGATATCAATCGTCCCATTTTTTAAACCTTTTTGCAATGCTTTAATATCGCTTGCTTCTCTTAAAGGTGGAGTCACCTTAAATTGAGTATCAAAATCCGTCAACTTTTCATCTGAAAAAATCAAATTTAAAATCGAGGTAGAGGAAGTAATTTTTAATTTTCTCTGCTTTGCAGCGGCAATTAATGTTTCCGAATTTTCACTTGAAATATTGGATAAGTGTAATTTCGAATCAGTATACTCTACCAAATAAATATCCCGCTGCACCATCAACTCTTCTGCCAATCGAGGAATTCCCTTCATACCAAGCGAAGTACTATTTTTCCCTTCATGCATTTGTCCATTACCAGCGATATCAGAATTGTGAGGATGATTCATCACCGTTCCATTGAATGCCTTTACATATTGCAATGCACGCATCATCAAGCCGCTATTTTGAATAGCTTTCTTTCCATCCGAAAATGCCACCGCTCCTGCATGGTGCATATCGTACATTTCGGTAATATCAATGCCTTCGCAATTTTGGGAAACTGCTCCAATGGGAAATAAATCAACTAGATTGTTTTTTGCATTATTTTTCAAATACAATACCTCTGATTTGGAATGAATTGTAGGCGAAGTATTTGGCCAACATGCAATTCCTGTGTAACCTCCAGCAGCAGCAGCAGCAGAAACAGTTCGCAAATCTTCTCGATGTTCAAAACCAGGATCACCAGTTTGCACACCTACATCGAGCCAGCCAATTGAGACCATTGCCCCCGTGGCATCTAGCACCTTTACTTTCGGAAGATCAATTTTGGTTTTGATACTTTCAATCTTTCCATTGCGAATGTGAATGTCTCGCTTCTTGCCATGATGCTTGGAGCGAGGATCAAGAACAGTTACATTTTTTATTAATAGCATTTTTACTATTTTAAAATTCGTGCAAAAATAAGTAATTGGACATATTTATTAGAATGTAGGAATGGCTTAATTATTTATTTTTTCACGAAGATAAATTTTCTAGAGGGAAGTATATTTTCTTTTTGAAATTGTTTGAAGTTATTATTAGAAACCAAGTGGAAAGACTTGTGGCCATTGGCATAGGTCTGAGTATTATTTTTAAATCACTTCTTTTTGAAAAAAGAAATTTTGCACCTACCTTGTTGATTAAAAATATCAATAAAATGAATTGTCCTCGCTGCCAAACTCGCTTAGAAAATCAAACCATCGTCGAACGAAAAGACACCATCCAAATCGAAACTTGCCCTGCTTGCGAAGGTCATTGGTTTGATAAAAATCAATTAAACCTACTTGAAAATATTTCCAAACCTGTCTTATTCGAATGGCGAATGCTCTGCTCAGAATATGAACAATTAACACCGCTAAATTGCCCGTCTTGTGGCGATCATCCGATGATGAAAAAAGCAGAACATCCTCGTGATGAAAAGGTTATTATTGACTATTGTGAACATTGTGAGGGGACTTGGTTGGATGGTGGTGAGTTAGAAGCAATACAACAAGAGAGTTGGCCGATTGCGATTTATAATTTGTTGAAGAAATTATCGTAACTCCTAAAGCGATTCTCCGAATCGTTACTCTTGGTGGGGGTGTTGATGACTCGGAGAATCGTTTTACGGTAATTTGTAAATCACATATTCTTCATTCTCTCCTACTCTTTCCAGAGGTAATTCCACTTCTTTATAAGTCAACAAATATTGAATTCCTTTTTGGCTAAAGACTTCTAAATCCTCCGTCGTCAGATTTCGAAAATTCTGATTACCAGTCATCACATTATCCTTTCCTGATTGTCGAGTTTCGATATTGACATCATAGATTTCTTGAATCCTTTTATACCAAATTGGAATGACTGACTTTCGATGAATAACCGCTTTGTAATCAATATAAGTACTTCTTTCACTATAATTTTTGAAGTGAGTGTGATCCATTGGAATGATAAAAAGAGCCTCTTTTGGAGTGTTCAATTTAGCGATTTCTGCGATTTCGATTTCTTCATTTTTTTTGTTGAGAAAAAAGAAATCATATGGCCTAGTTTTAAAAAATGAAACTGGATTCAAAATCATCACAACCGAAAACACTCCCAAAACTCGTAATCCCCAAATGCAGATCTTCTGAAAAAATACTTTTCGCAAGACAGTAATTTTACTTTCTACAAATGAAATGAAAGCAATGATAGAAAGTGATTTTAACCAAATGGTGGTCTTAAACCATTGCGAAGAAACTATCGTCGATATCTCTAAAACATCCACTCCGAAGGTATAAATCACCACGCCTAAAAGTGTTAAGACGAACATCCAAAAAACATCTCTATTTTTTTTCCAAAAGAAAAATAAACTCCAACCAAACAAAGGCAACAATACTATTGCAGCTTTTTTAGAAAAATAGGATGGAATAAAATGATGGGGTAATCGAAATTCCAAGAAGTCAAATAATAAGCGATTATCAATTCCCCCTGCTGCAAAATCTCGTTGCAACCAAAACACCCAAACGCCTCCTGTCAGAATATAAAACAGAACAGGTAAAAACTCCCGCCACTTTATTTTCATATTAAAAATAACATTCAACACACGGACGCCAGTCAACACTAAAAACAATTGTAATCCAACTAAGGGTTGAATAAAAGTAGCAATCGATAACAATATGTACACGTACCAACCTGCCTGCCGATTAGGTAGGTTATTTTTCTCAAAATTCTCTTTTTTTAGAAAAAAATAAACTGCCCAAATTCCAAAAACTTTGGCAACTGTACTGGATGTAATAAGTGGAATATACATTTCGTTTCCTCCCAAATTCCAATTCATTAACGGTATAAATGGAATCAAAATCGCTACCCAAATCAATCCTCTTGATTGAATAAATATTTTTGCCACTCGAAATAAACCTTCCAATAAAAATAATCCACAGATCAAATGAAGCAATAAAGCTACCTGTGGCATCCATTTTCCAAACCAAGAAAAGAAGTAGGCAAGGATGTACCTTTCATTAATATTTTGATCAGAAATATGTTGGATAAAAAAATCTTTTGGATATAAAGTACTGTCAGTCAACCACTTAGCATACGGCAACAATTCAATCATGTCGCCATGCCCATAAGTATAACCATTCCATGCAAGTAAAAAAAGATAAGCAGCGAAAAGGGAAAGGAGATGCTCCCACCGTGGCATCCCGAATGCTTGGGACTTACGGTTATTTGAAAGGAATTTTTCCATTTTTCGTTTTGGTAAAAATCTTGGGAGATTTTTTTAAAGTAAGATTGAGCTTATAAATATGCGTGCCACGGTTGCAACCATGGCACGCATAAAACTAAACTTTCCAAAAGCGAAGCAACAATGCTTCGATAATTAAAAATATTATTGCCGCAATGATGAACCACCTCCAAAGGATAATTCCACGACTTCGTTCGCCAATTAATTGAGTAATATCGACAGCCGAGGTGCCTTCAATAATTTGAATTCCATCACCTGCTATCTCCGCCAGATCTGTAGAATTATAATAATCTAAGTTCGATTCTTTTCGATCGAAATTAAAAGCGAACTCATCTAATTTTTCCGTAGGATTTAGATATAAATTATAAAATCCAGCTTGTGAAATTTGATTATTGATTCCCAGAACTACTTTGCTTCCAATGGCTCTTTGAACTGGAATAAACTCTTCTGCTTTTCCTTTTAATTTATATTTCATCTCACCTGTACCCGTGAAAGCATTGTTAGATTCAATCACTTCATCCTTTCCTATCGTGTATGCGATGCGAGTATCCTTGGCAGTTGAAATCGCCATCTTGTACAACATCGGAACAAAAATTTCAGCATTTCTGACTAAGTTACTTTGATCTTCATCGAGCGGCGCAGTACATAAATAAAGATTACCTTGACCATTTCGATATTTACTTAAAAATGCACTTCCATCTCTATAACTCAATAATCGTTCTTCTCCTCTTCCTCCAAAATTAGTGACTTTATAATTCACTTTAGTAACTGGCAATTTCAGATTGGCACTTCTATTTTCGAAAACATCTTTAAAAATAAACTCCTCCGTATTCACATCTGAAACGCTTCGTTCTGCTCTTTCCAAAGTGACTAATTCATTGGCAGGAAACTCATTTAAAAAAGTTTTGTACGAACTAATATTTGCATTCACTCCAGGGAAAACAAGCAGGTTTCCTCCATTACTTACGTACTGTTTTAATTCAGATGCTAATCCAGATGAAATATTGGTCAATCCATTCAGTACAACTAATTGGTAGGTTGGAAATTTTGCGTAATCCAAACTTCGACTTTGTTGATTTGTCACCTTAAAATAACTGATCCCTTTGAAGGCTGCATCTAAATATTTATTACCTGCGGTTTCGTTGATCACCAGAGTATTGATCTCCTCCGCGACCTTAAAACTAAAATAATAGGTATCATCAAACTGAACAGGATAATCTGTGATCGTTAATTCAGCCTCATGCCATCCAGTTCTCAAAATTGTAATATTAATCGTATCCGTTTTAGAAGATCTCGCTGGAATAGATAATGTACCTACCGGTTTGGTTTGTCCTTCATGGCGAAGTGACAATCGAACATTTTCCGCTACCTCATCACTATGATTTCTCACTTTGATGACAAGCGTATTGGTCTGATTCAACATTTGAACTGGTGAATCAAAATAGGCTGTATCTATGCTGATATTTTTTTCTTGAACAGATTGCAATGGAATCAAATTCACTTCCATTGTGGTGTCCGAGAAATTTTGGAAATCTGTTATATTTTTTTGGAAATCAGAAATAACATAAGCTGTTTTGTTTTCTAATTTACCTGTATTGAGTGCTTGAAGTTGTCGAGTTAAAGTTTTGGAAATTTCTTTTACGGAAGGGGTAGTTTGAACTTCATCAATTAATGCAAGCGCATCTTCTTTGCTGACCAACCTTTGATGTCTTCCTTCAAAATCATTGGTCATAATCTGGAATCTATCTTCCACCGAGTATGCATTCACTACTTCCCGAGCTCGTTGTTTTGCTTTTTCAATCAAAGGCACATCTTCACTTAATGCATTCATACTGAATGAATTATCAATAAAAATACTAACAGATTTATCTCCTTTCTGAACTT
The DNA here is from genome assembly GCA_964352225.1 of uncultured Saprospiraceae bacterium. Taxonomy (GTDB): domain Bacteria; phylum Bacteroidota; class Bacteroidia; order Chitinophagales; family Saprospiraceae; genus CAJQQY01. Next base: position 6,657 of record CAYGRM010000005.1, read on the forward strand.
CGGTATCTTGTGGAATAAATGGTTGAGCAAAGGCAAAAACCAACATGGCTATTGCTAACAATCGACTCAATAACACTAAAAGATTCCGTACCTTCCGGCGTGCACTTGTTTCTTCTTTGACTTCCTTCAAAAATTTTACATTGGTAAAATATACTTTTTTGAACCGTCGAAAATAAAACAAATGGATAATGATCGGAATGGCTAATGCCAACAATGCCCACAAAAAAGATGGATATAAAAACTGCATAAAATGTGTTATATTTTTTTCTAATTACTCCTTTTCAAATCAACTCTTTTTTTCTCTCCTCATTTAAAAAGTGGTCAAAAATACAAATAATTTTTATTTGAAATGCGACTCATATTTTCACCAAAAATAATACGTAAAAATGGAGGTTTTGTTATTTGAAATAACAGTTGATTTGCAAAAGAGTTGCATTCTACTTTTGCTGCAACTATTATTATAATTTTTAATCCTTTCAATTGTACCAAAACTTAAAACATCATGAAAAATCTACTCTTAATTTTCACCTTTTCTTTACTTCCTTCATCGTTTATCTTTTCCCAAAAAGATTTTCCCATTTTGAATTATGAACCGTCAGTTATTCATCCATTCGGGCTCCCTAATCCAGATGCTCCAAAAGAAATTACTGATTTTGCACCGATGATTGGCATATGTGATTGCAAAAGTATTTCTCGAAATCCAGATGGAACTTGGAAAGACTCTTTGGATATGACATGGAAATTCAAATACATCATGAATGGAACTGCGGTGCAAGATGAAGTTTGGCGAGCGAATGAATTGTATGCTGGAAGTATTCGTCAATTTCAAAAAGATAGTGCGGAGTGGGTTGTTTCCTATTTTAGTTATCCTTCGGTAGCCTATACTCCAGGTGTCTGGCATGGAAAAAAGATGAAGGACAAAATCGTTTTGACCCAGCCTCAAGCTGCTCCAAATGGTATGGAAGGATCTTCTACTTTAACTTTTTTTGACTGGAATGAAGAAGGATTTAAATGGAAAGGAGAATGGATTAAAGATGACAAGCAAGTCACTTATCCGTTTTGGATGATTGAATGTAAGAGGAGAAAGTGATTGGTTTCATTGGAAATTTTGCGTGTATCTCAACTTAAAAAAGGAGTCACTTCAGAATTGAAATGGCTCCTTTTTTTTTAATTTTTCCAATAAGATCTAATTCAAATCTTAATTAAGATTTTCGGTAAAAAATCCTTTTAAGATATCTTCACTCACTATTCCTGCTTCCAATCCTGCTTGAAAAGATGCCATCCGTTGCTCAGAAGTTCCATGAGTAAATGAGTCAGGTACGACATATCCTCTGCTTCGTTTTTGGATCGTATCATCACCTATCGCATGAGCAGCACGCATTGCTTCCTCAACATCTCCTTCTTGCAGATAGGTACTGTTGTGATGCGACCAAACTCCTGCCAAATAATCAGCCATCAACTCCAAGCGAACTGACAATTGGTTGTATTGTTTCTCAGAAACTTGTCTCTTTTGTTGATGAACATACTGAGTAAAACCTAACAAATTTTGCACGTGATGACCTACTTCGTGAGCAACTACATATGCCATTGCAAAATCTCCAGGTGCTTTAAATTGATTTTTCAGTTGTTGATAAAAACTCAAATCAATGTATAATTTATTATCACCTGGACAATAAAATGGCCCTGTTGCCGCACTTGCATTTCCACAGGCAGATCTTACCTCTCCTGAAAAAAGCACTAAAATAGGCTCTTGGTATCTACGACCGAGTTGTTCTGGAAATACCTTATTCCAAACATCTTCGGTATCCTTTAATACTACTTTTACAAAATCTCCCAATTCATCATTTTCTGATTGAGTTTGGGTTTGGGTTTGTTGAGTTTGAGGTTGCTGAACTGCTGCTTGTTGGATAATTGCACAGCCATCACCACCCAATAATTGGACTATAATTGCCATAATAATTACTCCAATTCCGATACCTCCAACTGCTCGAGTACCGCCACCGCCACTTCGTCTATCTTCAACATTGTCGCTGCCTTGTCTGCCTTGCCAACGCATAATTTTATTTATTTAAAAGTGAAAAAATGATATTGTTTGTTAATATGTAAAAGTACATTTTTTTTCTAGTCTACAAAAAAATAAACCTTTCGTGAACTAAGACACGAAAGGTTTATTTAAGTAACCAAACAAGTGGTTTATTTTCTTTTCAAAAACAGTTTTACAATCTTGCTAAGATCGTTTTGTTTCCTTTTACTTTTTGACCAATTTCTACTTCAATTTTGGTATCCAATGGTAAGTATAAGTCTACTCTTGATCCAAATTTGATGAATCCCATATCTTTTCCTTGTTCCACTTCTTGCCCTACTTCTACATAATTCACAATTCTTTTAGCCAAAAAACCAGCAATCTGTCGAAGCAAGATTTCTTCACCGTTATTATTTATAACTGTAGTAGTTCTTTCATTTTCAGTCGATGACTTTGGATGCCATGCTACGAGGTATTTTCCAGGATGATATCGGAAATAATTAACTGTACCACTTACGGGGTGTCTATTTACATGCACATTGACAGGTGACATAAAAATAGAAACTTGTAGTTTTTTTGTTTTGAAATATTCATTTTCTACGACTTCCTCGATGGTCACGATTTTTCCATCAGCAGGAGCGTAAACGATATTATCATCAGTCAAGATAATTTCTCGACTTGGATTTCTAAAAAATTGTAAAACCAAAAGAAAGAGAATCATTGAGATGATTCCTACTGCTTGTAACGCATTTGGAAAATACCAAAAAACTAACAAATTAGCTACCGCAAAGAAAAGACCTAAACCAGTCAATATTTTATATCCTTCCTTGTGTATCTTAAGTTTCATATATTTTATTTTTGATTAAATTGTAACATCAATCTTGTTCAAAGCTCACAAAATTAACAAATTTTAGCTGACATACACACTTATGCCTCAAATATTCTGCTAAAATAAAACGCTTCAAAGCCAGAAAAGTTATCGAATAAGGAGTAAATAACTTGCCGCAAAGGGTAATAGAAAAATAAATGCATCAAATCTATCTAAAAATCCACCATGTCCAGGCATGATTGTCCCTGAATCTTTGACTCCCAAACTCCGCTTTAACATAGACTCTATCAGATCCCCAAGGGATGCAAAGATTGATACTAAACTTGCTAGAACTAACCAGTTTGTCAAACTCAACTCAGTAACATAAATACTTAGTAACCAAGCAATTAGGAATGATACAGCAACTCCACCAAGTGAACCCTCCCAGGTTTTGTTAGGAGAAATTCTTGGAAAAAGTTTTGTCCTCCCTATTTGAGAACCGATCACATAAGCCCCTGTATCATTGGACCAAGTTAATAAAAGTAACCCTAAAATGATATTTGGGTAGTAGTTGCCCTCATCAATTGCAATAAATTGAGCCAAGGTAAAAGGGATTCCGATATAAATTAAGCCTAAAAATATATGGCCCAAATTAGCAAATGGATATTTGGATTTCATGAATAATTCCAGCACAAATAAGAAAAATAGGACTGGTAAAAAAACTAAGAGACTATCTTTTAAGAATTCTGCCCCGTTTTCTATTTGCCCAAAGTGATAATAAGCTCCAATCAAAAAGGGCGTTGCTCCAATTCCTACACCATATATTTTTCGTAAGAAATCGTGGGTATCATTTTTTAAAATAATGGTAAAAAACTCCCACAGACTTAAGATGGTAATCAAACCAAATAAAATCAAAAAGGAATTTTTACTAAAATATAAACCAGCCAGCATCACGGCTACGAAAACTATGGCAGTTAATGCTCTTTGTAATAATCCACTCATATATTATATCTTATTAGCTCTTGATTTATCTTTAAAATTGGGAGATCTTCATTTTTGTTATCCAAAGTAGGAGGACAAAAGAGTCTCAGTTTTGCCTACCAAATGAACTAAGTACTCTGTAACATAATTAACTTTTGAATTTGATGTCTTCTTTTAAAATTATCCTTCGCTTCGCTGTTAAATTTTCTGCAGATAGCTAGGCTATCTTTATCAAATTTGCCTTGACTAATTTCAAAATAATCTCATCAAATCCTAAAATAAATTATGTTACAGAGTACTAAGTATTAATAATCTGAAAATCAAAAATATTAAATGGTGACTTCATTTTCATGCTTCTGACTTGGATCAAGATTCTTTTTATTCAAATTCATCATAACATAACTCAATCCTCCAACTAAAACAAAGGCAATAGCAGTTATCGGCCAATTCACCTCGATCATTGAACTATCCAAATCTATATCTATCATTCCCTTTTGGAAAAAATATTGACCAACAATTTGCACCCCATTATTAACTAAATGTGCAATAATCGGAACCCATAAATTACCCGTCCAATGATATAAATATCCTAAAATACCTCCCAACAACATGCGAGATAGGAATCCTTGAAACTGCATATGTATGGCACTAAAAATCAACGCTGCTACCCAGATCGCAATATGTGGTTTTTTGAATTGTTCAAGTATTTTTTTCTGAATAATTCCTCTAAAAATCAACTCTTCCCCGATGGCAGGAATTACTGCAATAATAAATAGGTTAAACCACAATTCATGTGGTTGATCAACTAAAAGTAGGTTTTTAACCATCTCGGCGGTGCCTTGTTCCATCTCCACCAATAGAGATGGCATTGGTATTTTCATATTTAACCAATAGGCGAATTGAGCCAAAGGAAAAGCTGCCAAAATCAGCATTGAACCAAGCAGTAAATTATATAATTTAGGAAATTTATTAATATGTAAAAAACTAGCCCACTTGCTTTTATAAAAAAAATAAGCAAAAATAATCCCTGGAAAAATAAATGTCGTGAGATGATTAATTAGTAAATTAGTTCGAATAAAATCACGGGTCGAAGTCGCACTTTCGGCAGTCAAGTTCGCCAAGGAATCAGCTAAATTCATTCCTTTCAAATAGCCGTACCCTTCCACAAAACCTAACCCAACCAAAAGACATAAAAATACTATTACCCCTAACATAGAAAGCATGAAAAGAGGGGGAACTCCTGCATATTTGGCAATCGGCGTATCTAAAATTTTATCATCATTGGTCATCCTAAAAAATTAATTTCGAGCGAAGTAAATTACTTCTATTATAGTCCTTACATTTGCCGCAAGATAAGAAAAAAACAATGTTTTATAGAAGGTGTTTATTCTCTGATTTGTCTCAGAAAAAAGATTATTGAAAAAAATAACTATGACTCGATTAAGTATCAACCTAAATAAAGTAGCTTTAATTCGAAATGCGAGAGGCGGAAATTTGCCCAATTTGGAACAAGTAGCTATAGATTGTGAAAAATTTGGCGCACAAGGAATTACGGTTCATCCACGACCTGATGAAAGACATATTACCTTTGCCGATATTCCAATGTTAAAAGCTATTGTGCAAACTGAATTTAATATTGAAGGAAATCCAACTCCACACTTTATGGATTTGGTGCTGAAAAATAGACCACACCAATGCACATTAGTGCCCGATGATCCTAATCAACTAACGTCTGATCATGGTTGGAATACAATTGAAAATGCCACTTTCTTATCAGAAATCATTTCAGAATTAAAAGGTGCAGGAATTCGTACCTCATTATTCGTTGATCCAGAAGGAAAAATGATAGAAGGTGCTAAAAAAATAGGAGCAGATCGAGTTGAATTGTATACTGGTGATTATGCACATGATTTTTCAAAAGATAAATATGCTGCAGTCAAACCATTTACAGAAGCTGCCATAGTAGCAAATGAAATAGGTATTGGACTCAATGCAGGACATGATTTAAATTTAGATAACCTCAAATTTTTCAAAGAAAATATACCCAATTTATTAGAAGTTTCGATTGGACAGGCTTTTGTTTCAGATGCACTTTATTTCGGGCTGGCCAATACAATGCGATTATACTTAAAAGAATTAAAATGATTTTTTATATTTGTCTAGCCAAAGACAAAGAGAAAAATAAAACGAAAAACTCTTTGATTGATTTTAAGAATTAATCAAAAATAAACACATTCTTTCCAGCTAATTATCCTTTTTTTAGAAAAAGGCACTCTCAAAGAGTTGTTCAAATTCATTTCTCTTCTAAATTCAAATTTTAATTTAATCGATAAATATTAGCCGCTACAGGATAAATTGTATAAATTCGTCAATTAATTAAATGTTAAAAAGATGTTAAATGATGGCAGCGAATGAACAAATTATGTCGTTTAAATAGCAGATCATAAAAAGTAAAACACATCCAACCCATAGAACATATAGAAATTCAATCTTCGAAAATTTTAATGAATTTTTGCTAATCAACATTATTCAAAATTAATCACATTTAAGACATTCCTTTAATTTGTTTTCATCTAAAAAACAAAATAAAAAATGGATTATTTTTCAACACATTAAATATCTCTATCTAGAAAACATTCTTTGTTTCACCCTTTAACTAATAAGGTGTTGTAACAAGGTTTTTCTATTACAGATACTATATGAATATAATTTTACCAGTAAAAAAGACGAGCACTAAAAATAGTACTCAACCAACTACAAGCGAACAAAACGAAAGTATTGTCAAAATTGAATCAATACGAAAAACTACCGGACAGAATTGAACATTTTATAACTTAATTTTTTAATTTTTTTATTAACTAAAATCGGATTAGTATGAAAAAACTCTCACTAGTTTTAGTGCTATTCTTCTGTGCCCTTGGAACTATGTTGGCACAGAGAACAATTACCGGTACCATAACTGATACTAAAGGCGAAGCACTTATTGGTGCAAGTATCGTTGTTAAAGGTGCTGAAGGTGTAGGTACGACTTCGGACATTGATGGAAGCTACTCATTAGGCATTCCAGAAGGTTCAGATGTAATAGTAGTATCTTACACAGGTTACGGAACCAAAGAGATGACTTTAGGCGCATCAAATGTGGTTAACGTATCTCTTACGGAAGGAAGTGTATTAGGTGAAATCGTTGTAACGGGTTTAGGTATCAAAAAAGAGAAAAAAGCTCTTGGATACGCCGTAACCACAATTGACTCAAAAGACATCGAGCTCAAGCCAGAGGCTGACGTTACTCGTGTTTTAAGAGGAAAAGTTGCAGGGGTAGAAATTAATTCTACTTCAGGACTTGCAGGATCAGGAACTAATGTAATTATTCGTGGTTACTCCTCTATTTCTGGAAGTAACCAGCCTTTATTTGTAGTAGATGGAGTTCCTTTTAACTCTGATACAAATACGGATAGAGGGGTATTAGCAGGTAGTTCTTCTGCATCTTCTCGATTCTTGGATTTGGATCCTAACAATATTTCAGAAGTAAACGTATTGAAAGGATTAAGTGCAACTGTACTTTATGGAGAAGCAGGTCGTAATGGGGTAATCTTGATTACAACTAAAAACGGTGCTGATCTTGAAATGGACAAAAAATTTGAAGTAACCGTTCAACAATCAGTTCACGCTAACCAAATTGCAAGTTTACCTGATGATCAAGATTTGTATGGAAATGGATTCCATAATGGACAATCTGTTGCTTTCTCTAACTGGGGTGCAGCTTTTACCCCTGGCGTGCAAACTGGTGTATACCAGAGAATGTTCGACAGAGGTCAAGCAGCTTATGATCCTGTAGCAGGAACCATTGATCATCCATATGATGATAACTTACCAGAATTATATGCAGGAGCAAGATATGACTATAAAGCATATGACAACCTTCAAAACTTCTTCCAGACTGGATTAATTAGCAATACATATGTAAATATTGCCAATCAATTAGGTCAGGGAACTACAGTTAACTTTAACTATGGTTTCCGTTCAGAAGAAGGATTTATTCCATTAAGTACATTTGACAAACACAACTTTGGTTTAGGTATCAATACTAATTTGGCTAATGGATTAAAAGTAAGAACTACTTTTAACTATGTTAACTCTGATAGAGTTGCACCACCAGTATCCACTAGTACTAGTTCTAATCCAAATGATGGAGCTTCTTTATTTTCAAATGTATTTTATACACCTCGAAGTGTAGATTTGAATGGATTAGAATATGAAGATCCAACCACACGAGAGACTATCTTCTACAGAGGTGGAAATGATATCACCAATCCATATTGGACTTTAAATAACTCATCTGATAATGAAAAATTAAGCCGTTTCTTCGGAACAGTTTCTTTGAGTTATGATATTACTAATTGGTTAAGTGCTAATTACCGATATGGTATTGATGCATATAACCAACGTCAAAAATTTGCTGTAAACAGAGGTGGAGGACAACTTAATACTGGAGTATTAGAAACTTCTGAGCGGATCAACTTGATCAATGACCATAACTTTAACTTTCAGTTAAACAAAGGCTTGACAGATGATATTAATCTTGATGCGGTTGTTGGATTTAACTTAAGAGCTGATTCAAGAAGAACAACTTACTCTGATTCTGAGCAACAATTCTTGTTTGGATTACAGACGCATGATAACTACATCAATCACTTAATTTCTACTTACGATGAGGATGAGAGTTTATTAGGAGCATTTGTATCTGCATCTTTGGGCTACAAAAGTTACTTATACTTAAACTTAGCAGCTAGAAATGACTGGACTTCAACTTTGGAAGAAGACAACAGAAGTATTTTCTATCCTAGTGCGAGTATCTCTTTTGTACCAACGGAAGCGTTCCCAGAAATGACTAATTCAGGAATCGTTGATTACCTTAAAATTAGAATCGGTTACGGAACATCTGCTGGATATCCAAATCCTTATGAAACTAGAAGTATCTTAGGATTTAATACTAGAGAATTTATCAGAGGAAGTAATGTTGTTAATACTAACACCGTGGCTAACCAATTTGGTAATGTTAACTTACAACCAGAGTTACATACAGAGTTAGAGTTTGGTATAGATGCTAAATTCTGGGACAATAGAGTTGGATTAGATTTATCTATTTATGATAAAAATTCTTCAGACTTGATTATTCCTTTGAACTTGGATCCTGCAACTGGATTTACTGCAACTACTGTTAATGCAGCAGAAATTTCAAACCGTGGAGTTGAGATCGGAGTAAATGTAACTCCTATTAGACGAAAAGATTTATCTGTAAGCTTGAATGGTAACTTTACTAGAAACGTAAACACAGTAGAGGCGTTGTCTCCTGGATTGGAGCAATTTGCCATCTTAGAATTATTTACAACCTTAGGTAGTTTTGCTATTCCTGGACAACCATACGGTGCAATCCAAGCAGAAAAAATCTTACGAGATGATGCTGGTAACCCAATCGTTTCTGGTGCAGGTACTTATATCCTTGATCCAAATATTGGTATTGTAGGTGATCCAAACCCTGACTATGCATTGAACGGAAGCATTAATATTGATTACAAAGGATTCAGCTTAAGTGCTTTATTAAGTTACGTTTCGGGTGGTGACATTTATGCAACTACTCCTTCTACTTTATTAGCAAGAGGAATCCTACAAGAAACTGATTTTGATCGTTTCGTTACAGTTATTGCTCCTGGTGTAAAAGAAGATGGTACACCTAATGATATCCAAATTACTTCTACAGACCATTACTGGACTAACGGTGGAGTATTTATTGATGAAATGAGAGTATATGACGGAACATTTATAAAATTAAGAGAGGTTTCTTTAAGCTATGCTTTACCAAAAAGATACTTAGAAAATACTCCATTTGGATCTGCGAGCCTTACTTTCTCAGGACAAAACCTTTGGTTCAGAGCTTTAGGTTTCCCTGAAGGAGCTAACTTCGATCCAGAAGTATTGAGTACAGGTGTAGGTAATGCACGTGGATTTGAAATGATGAATGTTCCTTCTTCTAAACAATGGGGAGGAAGTCTTAAGTTTACCTTCTAATTAAAAACAAAATCGAATTATGAAAAATATATTTAAAATATTTTTAGCGTTTGGATTGTTAGTTTTTGTTAGTGCTTGTGATTCATTAGACTTAGATGAACAAGCAATTAACCCAAACTCAATCACTCCTGAAAATGCCGAAATCAATTTGGTACTGAATAGTGTCGAACTTGACTTTGCTACATTTATGGATGAGGTAAGTGACGAAACTATGCCTTATGTTCGAATGACTGCATTAGATGGTGGCAACCGTTTTGATAATCAAGATGGTCCACAATCTTTTGATTTTATGTGGTCATTAGCTTATGCTGAAATCATTCCAGATGCTAACTTAGTTATTGAGTTAGCTGCAGAAAATGGTTTGACTCTACAAGGTGGTATTGCCAGAATTATCAAAGCTCAAGTGATGTTAACACTTGTAGATTTATTTGGAGATGTTCCTTATTCTGAAGCATTTCAAGGAACAGGCGAATTAAATCCAGGTGCTGACTCTGGTGCAAATATTTACGATACTGCCATTGGATTATTAGAAAAAGCAGCTAGTGACTTGGCTAACTCGGTTGGAGAAACTAATGATCTTTATTACGATGGTGATGCCTCTAAATGGATCAAATTAGCTAATTCGCTTAAATTAAAAGCATACTTGAATACAGGTGATGCTGGTCAAATTAATACTTTAATCACGACTGATAATTTTATCTCTTCTGCTGATGATGATTTCGCCTTCCAATATGGAACTAACCGATCAACTCCTGACTCAAGACATCCGTACTATTCTGACGGATACGAAAATGGAGGACCATCATGGTACATGTCTAACTGGTATATGTGGACAATGTTCGGTGAGAAGTTTACAGAAGATCCACGATTGAGATATTACTTCTATCGACAAGATTGTGATGAGTCTGATGAAGATTTCTTTACATTGGATTGTCAAACTTTACCATACCCTCCTCACTTCCCTCCTGGATTACCTTGGTGTACAGCATCAAGTGATTTTGGAGATCCATCAATGTCTTACTCTGGTTACTGGGGTAGAGATGCTGGTAATGATGATGGTATTCCACCAGATGATTTGAAGAGAACTGCTTGGGGATTATATCCTGCAGGTGGAAAATTTGATGCTGACGATTGTTCTCAAGTATCTAACCAGGGTGTTGATGGTGGAGGTGGAGCTGGTATCCAACCTATCATGTTATCTTCTTACGTTGATTTCATGCGTGCAGAAGCTGCCTTAGTTTTAGGTACTTCTGATGATGCAGCAGCTCTTTTAGAAAGTGGAGTTAGAAAATCTATCTCTAAAGTAATGGGATTCAAGTCTGTATCTGCAGTAGACCCAGCATTTGAGCCTTCAGCTAGTGATGTTGAAGACTACGTAACTGAGGTCAACAATAAATATGCTAATGCCGCTTCTACTGATGACAAATTAGATATTCTTATGAAAGAATATTTAATCGCTCTTCAGGGTAATGGTTTAGAAGCATATAATGGTTATAGAAGAACTTGTATGCCAAGTAATATGCAACCATTAAGACTTCCTGATCCAAGTAGCTTTGCAAGATCATTCTGGTATCCTGCATCTTATGTAAACAGAAACTCTAACGCAAGCCAAAAAGCTGGTGTTACTACTCCTGTTTTCTGGGATACAAAACCAGCTGGTTGCGCTAAGTAATCTTAACTAATTTTATTAATTAATTGAAAAGTAAAAAAAACATGAAAAAATTCAGTTTATATACTTTTGCTCTTTTAGTAGGTGCTCTTACGATTTTCTCTTGTAAAGAGAAAGACCGAGCATTTCCTGAATTTGCAGATATTGAGCATGGAGCTTATCCTCGTTTAGTAGAGGGAGTTTTTGGTGATTTAGATTATGAATTCTTTGATAACGCCGACTCCTCTTTCTTATCTTGGACAGTTGAAATGTATGATGAAAATCAAGGCAAGGATGTTACCGAATATACTATTAACGCTACTTATGGTACATTTGGGCCTACTCGGATTAAAAGTTATACTAGCTTCACAACTAACTCTGATGGACTTCCTCAAGTGACTATAAATATGACTTTCGATGAAATATTTACAGCCTTAGGAATGACTATCGACGACTTCGAATTAACCAAAGACTTTTTATTGACTTGTGATCTTACCATGTCTAATGGAAAAGTTTTTAATTCTTCGAATACGGGTTCTAACGTTATTGGTCAACCTACCTTTAGTGGATTCTTCTCATATACTCCTGCTGTAACTAAGAAGCCTTGTACTTCTGTTTTAGCTGGTACTTTTGATGCTGCAACTAAAGCTACTAGTCAAGATGCTGGTATTGGTTGGGACGATTGTGATGGAAACACTTGGGAAGGAGTGGTAAGATTAGAAGCAGAACATGATCCTACAACCTTTGATCCTGGAAGCTATATTGCTTATTCAGTAAATGACAATGGTGTAGAATTAGAAGATGCTTCAATGGGTGTTTACTATCCTTGTTATACTGGAACTCTTACCGATGATACCGGAGGTGCACTTCCTCTTGGAGACCTTAGAATTACTGAATCTTGTGGAAAATTAGGATACAGCGGAGGTAGCCAATGGGGAGAAGTTTGGAGTTTTGAAAGTGTAGAAGTTGATGGAGCTACCTTAACTGTAAAAGTCACTAATGACTATGGTGAAGGTGGTGAAGTAGAATTAACTCGTACTGACGGAGAAGCATGGCAAACAGATTTATTCTGTGATGGATGCTAAGAATAAATGATTATTCTTACTTGAAAATAGTTCTCTATTTTCAATAAAAATATTGGGAAGATACATTTACTTGTATCTTCCCTTTTTTATTTTCAGTATTTGTTAGAGAAGCTTTATTTTTGTAAAAAAACTAAAATGCAGTTTTGTAAATATATTGTTATTCTATCCTTCTCATTGCTTATGCAAAACACTTTTGCACAAGACAATACCGTAGGATTACTTTCTTTTGAAGACGATCTAGGAATTGGAGGGTACACACTCATTTTTCCAGAACGCCAATCAGATATTTTTTTATTAAATAAATGTGGAGAAATTGTTCATCGTTGGGAGGACGATCCTACTGCTCGTCCAGGAGCAGTCGCTTATCTTTTAGAAAATGGAAATATTCTTCGAAGTAAATATTATGCTGACAATCCGAATTCAATATCGACCTCTGGAGGTGCAGGAGGAATCATCGAATTGGTCAGTTGGGACAACGAAGTTTTATGGACTTACAATATTGCAGACTCTACTCAAATCCAACATCATGATATTCACTTCACCCCACACGGAACAGTCCTGATGATCGTTTGGCAAAAAAAAGAATTGAATGAAATAGTGGCTAATGGATTTGATACTTTAAGTCATAGTCAACGGAGTATTTTGACCGATTATATTTTAGAAATTGATCCTATGACTGATAGCATTGTTTGGGAATGGCATGCGTGGGATCACTTGATCCAAGATCATGATTCAACTAAAGCTAACTATGGAATCATAGCTGACCATCCTGAACGAATTGACATTAATTATCAAGAATATACTTTTGGGAAAACGGACTGGTTGCATTGTAATTCTATCGACTACAATCCTATTTTAGATCAGGTAGTCATCAGTAGCAAACACTTCAATGAGTTTTGGATTATTGATCGAAGTACCACTTCTGCCGAAGCGGCAGGAACCTCTGGAGGTAATAGTAATCGAGGTGGAGATCTACTTTATCGTTGGGGAAATCCAAAGGCCTACCAAGCAGGTGAAACTTCAGATCGACAACTTTTTTCCCAACATGATGTCCAATGGATCGACGAAGCTGATATAAATCCTGACTATGAGTTTTTTGGAAAAATAGCTTTATATAATAATCATATCGAAACTGGACTTTCACTCGGGCAGGTTTTAGAACCAATATTTGATACTACAACTTATTCCTATTTGAAATCCAACGGAGCATTTTTACCGAATAATTATAGTGCAGAATTTTCCCATCCTGATACAGCTAAAAATTATTCTACCGCTGCATCAAGTATTCAAATTATTGGTGATGGTACGGTCATTATGTGTGCAGGTCGACAAGGTCGTACTTTCGAATTAACGCCTGATGGCCAAGTTGCTTGGGAATATGTCACCCCTTTAAAATTAGGTAATCCAATTCCGCAAGGCACTAATTTAGCATTGAGTGAAAATTTTACTTTTCAGGCACAACGTTATTTAGAATCTTATCCTGCTTTCATTGGAAAAGAACTTGAACCACTCGGTTTTATTGAGTTAAATCCCAACACAGCTTTCTGCTCACTCGTTTCTATTCATGAAAATGAACATAAAAATGACGACTTTTTCATTTTTCCAAACCCCGTAAGTACATTGTTATTTATGGAAAACAAAAATGAAAAAATCGAAGAAATTAAAATTTTTAATTCTATCGGAAATTTAACTTTATCCAAAAAAATTCCTTTTGGGAAAACCGAAATCAACATTTCCAATTGGCCTTCTGGTATTTATTTTTTACAAAACCAACGCAATTCTTTTTTAGAAAAAATAATTATTCAACATTGATTTTCCTTAAAATAAAGAACTTCCAGATTTATAAAATCTGGAAGTTCTAAAAGTTAATTATTCACCTAAAAACTATTTTTAGTTTTTACCCAGTAATATTTTTTTCGTCAAAAAAACTCCCTCCGACCGATAAGTCAAAAAGTAAATTCCAGCTTCCAATTTCTCTAAATCTAATCTCACATTTTTTTCTTGTTTCGCTAGTATTTTTCTTTTTTCCAGTTGTCCTAAAACATTGTACAAAAACAATTCACCAGCTCCTCGATTATTTTTTATCTCAATATTAATAATGTCTTTGGTTGGGTTTGGAGAAACAACCATGGAAGGATTATTTTTAATCAAATCAATAGTTGCATCAATAACAATGGTATCCATAGTCATGGTATCGCTTAACAAGGCAATCGTAGTATCTTCCAATATTTCAATTGCTTGATTCGCTTCGATATTATACAACATTTGTCGTCGATTTCCTCCGGTCCAAAGTACTTCAATACTATCAACCATAGCGATCGTATTTAATCCAAAATGTATTCGACTCGAATGATGTGAAGCATGACTTGAGCCTCCACTCACTTCTTCTAACAATACATTCCCGTCGGCGTGAACATATATTTTTGAACCATAAGCATCTCGATTTACCTCCACTCCTTCAAGGGTAACTTGCAGCCAATTTTTCTCATTTCCTTTTTCATTTCGATAGAGAATTGTTTTCCAACCTGACCCATTGATCGGCACATTCAAGACAACTGACAACACATCCAAATCACCGTCATTATCATAATCTGAGTATGCCATCCCACGCGAGGTATATTTATTTTGAATGCCATAAGTTGTATCCGTATCGGTGAATTGTGAATTGCCTTCATTGATAAAAAGCTTATCATTCATATGCAAAGTTGAATTAAGAAAACTCGGACTCGGCACATATCCATTCGCCACATACAAATCCAAATCCATATCATTATCTACATCCAAAAATGAAGTTCCCCAGCCAATCGCTAACAAACTATCCATAATAATCCACTCATCTCCTACCCCAGCAGCATCCGTAATATTGGTAAAAAAATCACCGTCATTTCGGAGTAAAGCATTTTTTCCAAAATTAGTTATGTAATAGTCCAAATCTAAATCTCGGTCAACATCTCCAACTGCGATTCCCATTCCATACATTCCCAAATCTGCATTAACCACATTCGCTATTTCATCATAAATAATTGCGGAATCAATTGTAACATTTTTATACAAATGATTTGTTTGGATAAATTCTCCAAAGTCATTTGCCACATAAATATCCATATCGCCGTCCATGTCAAAGTCAGTAGATACAACGGCTAGCGAACACCCATCATCATTAATTTGTAGAACTTCTGCCGCTTCTTCAAATTGCCCATTTCCTAAATTTTTATAAAAAGTATTCGCATAACAGTCATGAGAAAAACCGTTAATCGTTCCATTCGGATCAGTTGTAAAACTTGCACTTTCCACGTAACTAATCACATAAATATCTAACAAACCGTCTAAGTCATAATCTGTAAAAACTGCACTTATCGCTTGGGTTTTATCCTTTGGTTGGATTTGATTCCAGATGTCTTGGAACATGCCATTTCCATTATTTCGGAATAAAAGATTCTTACCATGTGGTTCCAGGTTTGATTGATTAGTGGTGACAAATAAATCTTTGAATCCATCATTATCAATATCTCCAGCAACTACTCCTGTGGTGAAATAATATTGAGTCCCCAATAGCCCAACTTGAAAACTTTTATCCGTAAATGTTCCATCTCCATTATTCTCATAAAAGTGATCCATATTTAAACCTGCTGTGATATACAAATCATCATCACCATCATTATCATAATCCAAAAACGCAGCTCCTCCTCCAATAAAAATATCATGACTAAAATAATGATCAATCAAAGCTTCGTCTTGTGCCTCTACAAAATGAAAACCAGTTGTCATCGTCGGAGTCGTCAGCAGTACATCATCATCGACATTAATATTTCCATTAGTGGTACTCCCTTCGAGCACTTCAATGGTCTGATTGGCTGCCACTTGTAACAATACATCTACATGCCCAGTTGGCCAAGTTATTTTTATCGAATCAGCTACCGTTGCATTCGCTAAACCTATTATTTCTGTATCTGAATTTTGCCCCATGTAACCAATACCGCAATGGGTGTAGCGCATTTGATATTCGTTTTCAGCAAATATTTCGATTTTGGAACCAATCCCTTGACGATTACTTTTTACGCCTTCGAGATTTACTTTTATCCAATTAGTGGTACCTCCTCCATTTTCCCAAAGTTGAGAATTAAAAGGAGCAAAATTAGAAACCATAATATCAGGAAATCCATCTTGATTGAAATCGCCAATCGCATTACAATAACTTTTCACCGTATCCCCTTCAAAACCATTAAATGATTCTGAAAAATTTCCATTCCCCTCGTTTTTATAAAAAGTGCTCGAAGGTGTTGATGAACCTACTGTTGCACCACTTACATATAAATCTAATGCCCGATCATTATCTGCATCCAAAAAGTTACATCCCCAAGCCACATCAAAAAATTCAACTCCCGCAGCACTTGCAGCATCCATAAAAAAATGAACATTGGATATTTCATGATTTCGTAACAATACATTTCCGGTAGCAATATTTGACAAATAAATATCTTGATTAGCATCATTATTATAATCTCCGATGGCCACACACATCGCACTCATCACGACATTTGCTTGCGTTGGAACACTCACATCCATAAACGTTCCATTACCATTATTTCTCAAAAGTGTATTGGGAGGCAACTTATCATTGGCGATATAAACATCAGGCCATCGATCATTATCATAATCAAAAAATGCGGCACAGAAAGGTAACTTATTTTCATCTGCCACTTGTGCAAAATCTGTTTTCTCCGTAAAAGTTCCATCCGCATTATTTCTAAAAAGCCGATTGCGATTAATGGTTCCCGAAGTCAAAGTTTTCCGCTCAGTATAATATAAATCCAACCAACCATCCCGATCATAATCAGCCCAAGCTGCTCCAAAATGGCGAAGGGAATCTATTGGAAATCCGGCAGTAAGGGTAATATCTGTAAATACTAAATTCCCATTATTTTCATACAATCGATTAGCACCATCGAAAGTCGTCACATACAAATCCAAGTCATTATCATTGTCAAAATCTACCCAAAGTACATGTTTAGATTCCTCGGTATGATCAACCAATGAAGGTATTTTTTGAAAAATTCCATTAATATTTTTGTAAAAAAAAATAGAATCTCCTGCCGCAGTTGCTAAAGTGATATCATCCCAGCCATCTCCATCAAAATCAACAAAGCTGACTCCTCCTCCCGGACCACCTTGTAAGTATTGATGATCGATGCCAACTTGTCCTGCTACATCTGAGTACTGAATTTGGGAAAAAAGTGAAAATGAACAGAGATAGAAAATATTGGCAATTAGGAATAATCGCATATTATTTTATTATAATTTTTAAAAAATAAAAGGATAAACAAATAGGATATAATGCATGCTTAAATCAATCGTAAAGATAAGAAATCAGAATTATTCCTAGTGTAAACTAAGAAGCGATACCTTGCTTTTTTTAAAGTAAAATGACAATTCATATTTGTTTTATTAATAAGAAATCAAGTCTTTTGTCACCAGTACAACAAAACCATCATCCTGTGGTGAATTACACCACCTATTTAGAAAAGAATAGCAGCGAATTCCTTTAACATTCCGTTAAGGAAGTATACAACACATTAAAAAATATACTAAAGCTCAATTTTTTTTGTACCAAACAGCTTTTTTTAACATAATCGCTACATATCATATTTAGGTTAGAGTATATTTGCGCCTAAAAAAAAATTATTAAATACTAAGGAATTTATAGAATACCTGCAAACATGCAGACGATTACCGTATAGATGAAGATATTGTTGTTTTTAAATTAGACAATACATTACGAGCAAACAGGATTAAATGAGAGATAGATAAAAGGTCTCTATGATAAGCCTAACCGAAACTTGAAAATTTACTAGCTAGATTAAATATCAATTTGAACCTAGTAAATTGAATGAAATGAAATACCGAAAAAACGATTAACTGTATTACCATTGAAACACCATGCATAACCAAATGTAAATTATTGTAATACAACGACTAACGAACTATTTGAAAAGATCTATTTAATTTAATTAAAAAAAAATTTGTAATTAAAATTTGATTAGTATGAAAAAAACTACATTAGTTTTATTGCTATTATTCTGTGCTCTAGGTACCATGCTAGCACAGAGGACCATTACAGGTACGGTAACTGATAATGAAGGGGAATCCCTCATCGGTGCAAGTATCATCGTAAAAGGTAGTGAAAATATTGGTACAACTTCGGACATAGATGGAAGTTATTCTTTAGAAGTTCCAGCTGGTTCAACTGTATTGATTTATTCCTACACAGGTTATGGAACGAAAGAGATGACCTTAGGTGCTTCCAATATTCTTAATGTTTCTCTTGACGAAGGTGTCCTAGTTGGAGAGGTTGTCGTAACTGCACTTGGAATTGAAAGAGAATCGAAAGATTTAGGATATAGTGTAGACAACGTAAGTTCTGAAGAGCTTACAAGAGCACGGGAGACTAATATTGTAAATGCCCTTCAAGGAAAAGTTACTGGTGTTCAAGTGAGCAATACTGGTGGTAACTTAGGAGGATCTTCTAAAGTTATTATTCGAGGTGTAAACTCTTTGGCAGGAAGAAATAATCCACTTTGGGTTATTGATGGTGTACCATTTAATGATGCACAGAATCCAGGAGGTGATGCTAACGGAATCTCAGGAAATCGTGATTTTGGTAATGGAGCATCCGTAGTAAACCCTGATGATATTGCTTCAATTAGTGTATTGAAAGGTGCGGCTGCAACTGCACTTTATGGATCAAGAGCTGCTGCAGGAGCTATTTTGGTTACCACTAAGTCAGGAAAAGGAAATAAAAGTGGTGGACCAAGAGTTGAAGTTAACTCTTCTTACCGTCAAGATAGATTGATGGTAACGCCTGATTATCAACAAGATTATGCAATGGGATCACAGTTCAAATATGATTCTAGTTCAGTTGGTTTTGACTGGGGACCAAGAATCGTTGGGCAAACAGTAAATTCACTTCCAGTAACTGGAGAATCTGGGCCATTACAAGCTGTTGATGATAACGGGATCAATGAGTTCTTCGAAGTTGGAAACACTTTTATCAATAACTTTGCAATTTCTGATGGTAATGAAAGAATGAATTACCGATTAAGTTTAGGTGCATTGAACCAAACTGGAGTTATTCCAGCATCTAAATTAGATCGATATACAATTTCTTTGAAAGCAGGAGTTAAGCATTCTGATAAATTAAAAAGTGATTTTGGTATTCAATATATTACTACAAAATCAGAAGGTACAGCAGCTGCAGGAGCAAATGATCCTAATATTATTGGTTTCAGCAGTTTCAGTAGTACTTTAGATCAAAGCTTATTCAAACCTTGGATCGATGAAGATTTAGGAACTCAACTCAACCAATTGGCTCCTACTCAAAACAATCCATTCTGGATTCGTAACGAAAATAGAAATGATCGAGATGATTCAAGATTATTAGCAAATTTTGCATTGACTTATACTCCTATCAAAGACTTAAGCTTCACAGGAAGAGTAGGTTATGATTTTGATCAGGATAATCGTTTCTTCTCTAATAGAAAAGGAACTGCACAAAGAATCGTTGGAGATTTTACAGTTGATAATTTGAATAGAACTCAATTCAATATTGATATCATTGGTAACTACAGAGTAGATCTTAATGATGATTTCTCATTAGCTATTTTGGGAGGATTCAACTATAACCGAAGAGAGTTTTCTAGAGAAGGTTTAGCTTCTAATGATCTATTAGTTGCAGAATTATTCTCTCCTGGAAATGCTGCTAATAATGTTGCTTCTAGAGATTTTAGTGAGCACATTCTATTCGGAGCATACTCATCTGTTGATTTAAGTTATAAAGATTATTTGACCTTAAACTTGACAGGTCGAAATGACTGGTCTTCTACTTTACCAATTGATAATAATTCATATTTCTATCCTTCTGCAAGTTTAGCATTTGTATTCTCAGATGCATTTAATTTGACAAGTGATGTATTCTCTTATGGTAAATTAAGAACAAGTTTTGCACAAGTAGGAAATGATACAGATCCATATCAGTTAAGTTTTAACTTTTTCCCAATTGCTTCGGCTAGTGGACAATACAGTTTGGATGTAAACTTCCCATTTGATGGTAGATTAGCATTTGCCAAAGCAAATACAATTCCGCCAGCAGACTTATTACCAGAGCGTCAAAATAGTGTTGAGGTAGGAGCTGAATTGAAATTTTTTGATTACAAATTAGGTTTAGATATCGCATATTTTGCCACTCAAAACCTTGATCAAATCTTAAGATTACCTATTCCTCAAACTACAGGATTTGGATTTTTACGAACAAATGTAGGACAAGTGAATACTAGTGGAATTGAGTTTACAGTTGATGCAACTCCAATTAGTACTAAAATGTTCCAATGGAATACTGCAGTTAATTTCTCTTCTGCAAAAACAGAAGTTGTGGAATTAACAGAAGGCGTTGACCGAATTCAATTAGCAAGTGCATTTACCTCTGTATCAGTACAAGCTGTTCAAGGTGGAGGTATTGAGTTATTCGCAACTCCATGGTTAAGAGATAGTACAACTAACCGACCAATCATCAACCCAGCTACTGGAGAAAGACAGGCAGGTGAATTAAGAAGCTTCGGTTCTGTATTACCTGATTTCACGATGGGATTCGTTAACAACTTCTCAATTGGAGACTTCAATGTATCTTTTACAGTTGACTGGAGATCTGGTGGTGTAATGAAATCATCAACAGTTGAAAACTTACAGAATGGTGGGTTAGTTCAAGAAACTACTCAGAATAGAGAAGGAACATTTATCGATAAAGAAGGTGTACTTCTTAATCCTGATGGAACAGTTAGAGATAACGACATTCCATTGGCTAGTGCTCAAGCTTTCTGGACATCTCTTGATAATAATGGAGTTTCTGAAGCATCTATTTTTGATGCATCTTTCGTAAAATTAAGAGAGGTAGCAATAAGCTATAACTTGCCAAAATCATTATTAGAAAATGCAAAAATTAGCGGACTTTCCATTGGATTAGAAGCTAGAAACGTTGCATTACTATGGTCAAAAGTACCTCACATTGATCCTGAGACTAACTTATTTGGATCAGGAGTTGACGGATTTGGAGTAGAGAGATCAAATATTTCTTCAACAAGAAGTATGGGTGTGAATTTAAAATTGACTTTCTAAAAATTTAAAACCAAGAAAAATTATGAAATTTTTAAAAATATTTTCACTAATTCTATTGATCGGGGTAATAGTTACCTCTTGTGAAGAAGCGTTAGATGTTAACACAGATCCATTGGTAGCAACCTCGGCTGATCCGAATGCCGTTTTACCTTTCGTATTTGTTCAGTACTCTAATCGATATACCTCAGAATTAGGGACAAGAATGACAGATGTTCCTCAGCATATTGCTGCTTGTTTTAATAGTCCTCGTGCAGGTGCAACCGGTTCTACTATTACTGGAAACACCTGGGGAATGTATTACACTCAAGTACTAGGGAACCTAGCATTAGTGGAAGCTGATGCCTTAGCTGGTGGAGCTGGTAATAACAATATTGCAGCAATTGCTAAAATTTTCAAAGCAAAATCTTTCTTTGAATTAGCTTCAATTTGGGGAGACGTTCCTTTTACTCAAGCATTAGATGGGGTAAGATTTCCAACACCTCAATTTGATGCTCAAGAAGATGTATTCAGAGGAGTATTAACTATCCTTGACGATGCAATTGCTTTAATCGATGCGATGCCTGCAGATGTTGCAGATGTTTCTACTGGAGATCTTATCTACGGTGGTAATATGGATAACTGGAGAAGATGGGCTAACTCATTGAAATTAAGAGTGTTGATGATTCTTAGAAATAAGGATACCTCTGTTGATACAGAAATATCTAAAGTACTAACGGAACCAATGATTGAAGACAACAGTCAAGCAGCATTGATTAGATATGCTGATAATGCAGCGGAAGCTAACTCATTTCAAAGATTGATCACTAATTTCTTTGGTGGAACAAGTGAATCATCTGGAGTTTACTCTCCAACTAGTGTTTCTTATGATTTATTCAATCAGAATGGTGATCCAAGATTCACTCTAATGATTTCTGATCCAAATGCAAATGGTCCTGCTGATATGGGATTAGCTACTTTTGGTGCTCCAGGATCAACGGCACACGTTTCTAACGCTGTAGTTAGAAATGATATGCCTCATAATATGTTCTTACCTTCTGAGATTAGCTTTTACCGAGCTGAATTAGCTTTATTAGGAGTATCAACTGATGATGCTCAAGCTGAATTCGAAAAAGGATTAAGACAAATTTGTGAATATTGGGGAGGAGATATACCAAATGCAACTGCAACAATTGCAACTGCAGATATCGACAACTTTATCTCAAATATTGGAGCTGTAGATCTTCAGAAAGTTCATGAGCAACTTTACCTAGAGTCTTTCTTACGACCTATCGTTGGATGGAATACTGTTAGAAGAACAAAAGTACCAACTATGCTTCCTGTACCAGGATCAGGGATTACAACCATCTTAAAACGGTTCAATTATCCACCGAATGAAGTTAGTTCTAATCCAAATACTCCTGCTAATTTACCAACGGACACACCAATGTGGTTTGAAAATTAGTACGCATTTTATTAAAATTTAAAATAAGAAAATCATGAAATTTAATTTTAAATATACTTTGTTCTTCTTCAGCTTACTAATCCTTTCGGCGTGTGGAAACGAGTACGATACCGAAGAGTATTTTGACCTTGAAGAATTACCAAACTATGTCGCTTTTGGTGATGGAACGACTAACAATGCAGTTTTAGCAACTGTTGTAGTCCCTGAGGATGCAGGAAGTGCTTCTTTTATTATCGAGGCTCCTGCAGGAACATTATCTGACATCAATATTACCTATGAAATTACTGGTTCAGCGGTAGCTGGTGTTGATTATAACATCGCAAATGCTGGATCTATCACATTAGCAACTAATACCAATGACTTCCTAAACAGAGATCAAGTATCATTAGATATTGAAATCTTAACTGACGGAGTTGTAGATGGTACTAAAACCTTAACTTTAACTTTGACTTCTGCTAGTAATGCTGAAGGAAGTCTTGCTGTTGGAAGAGGTGGTACTGATTTCTTGAAGTCAGCTAATTTGGAAATTACTGATGTAGATATGTAATTAATTACAGTAACATTTGAATATTCAGATGTAGGTTATAAATTTATTTAAAACCTATTTCTCTGAAAATAGAAAAGAGGAAGTCATTCATTTGACTTCCTCTTTCTTTTTTTAATATCCTCAATATTAGTATTTAATCTG
Organism: uncultured Saprospiraceae bacterium; assembly: GCA_964352225.1. GTDB lineage: Bacteria > Bacteroidota > Bacteroidia > Chitinophagales > Saprospiraceae > CAJQQY01. The sequence goes on from CAYGRM010000005.1 coordinate 30,562, forward strand.
AATAGTATATCCTCCATCCTTCTTCTTCCCGGGTGGGGTTTCTTCTTTCTTGGAAGGAGTAATCGTATAGGAATAATTCGTTTGAGCGATAACTTGTTGAATTGGCTTTTCTTTTTTCTTTGATAATCTAAAATGGATTTGAATATCTTTAAAAAACTTGATCTTGACCCTTCTATTTTTAGGTGCTTCAAATTTCAATAATTTCACCACTCGTTGTGCTTCTTCATCGCAACCATATCCCAAACTTTTAACTACCTTAGTTTCTATTACCTCTCCTTTATAATTAATCGTGTATTTGATATAAACAGTTCCCTCGATTTTCTCTTGCAATGCCGCTTTTGGGTATTTTTTATTTTGGGAAATGAACTCTCTCATGGCCTTTAAGCCTCCTTCATAAAATGGATTTTTAATAAAATGTTTGCCTTTTCTTTCTTTTTGCATGAGTTTTATTTTTAGATCGCTTCGCTGTCAGAGGTCAGACCGGTCGCTTTGCTCCCTGTCAGAGGTCAGACTGACTATAGTAACTTGGAATAGTTATCTACATCATCCGTCTGACCTGCGAAAACATAGCGATCTAATTAAAAAATAATGAAAAACAATTTCCATTCTTAAAATAATTCACTTATCTTTGCAGTCCAATTTTAAAAAATTAAACTAAATATAACATTTATGCTAATTATTGATGTAAAAGATAGCGATTCAATTGACAGAGCACTTAAAGTGTATAAACGTAAATTTATCAAAACAGGTACACTAAAAGAATTACGTAGAAGAAAAGAATTCGTAAAACCGTCTGTAAGACGAAGAGCGGAAATGTTGAAAGCTGCTTACAAATTGAAAAATTACGGAGGAGAATAGTCTTTTTGCTTTTGCAAAGGTATTTTTCTAATTTGAGTAAGCAAATACTTTTATTTCGTAACCGCTTATAATAATTAGAATGGACATTACCGTCTTTTTAAAATACCTTAAATTAGAGAAAAGATTTTCTGCGCATACCATTAAAGCGTACAAAAGCGATTTACTACAATTTTTCGCTTACCTCGAAGAAACATATAGCCTAACTTCCATCTTGGAAGTTAGGCATTTCCATATCAGGGCATGGATAGTCGAGCTCATGCAAAATAAGATCACTCCTAGATCTATCAATCGAAAGCTTTCCACTTTTAAGACTTATTTCAAATTTTTAAAACGACGAAAAGAGATTCAAGAGAATCCAATGCTAAAAGTAATTGCTCCGAAAGTAGGCAAACGCCTTCCTGTGGTGGTCAAGGAAATTGAGTTGGAAAATTTGTTTGAGAAAATAAATTTTGGAGAAGGTTATGCAGCTGTTCGAGATGAAATGGTGATGGAGATGCTTTACAGTACAGGCATGCGACGTTCCGAGTTAATCAATTTGACACCTAATGACTTAGATTTTTACAATAATCAAGTAAAAGTTTTGGGAAAAGGAAATAAAGAAAGGCTAATACCTTTTGCTCGACCATTGGCTGAACGCTTGAAAAATTATTTAGACATCAGAAATGATGAATTTAGCTTAGGGGCAACAGGGCCGCTTTTTTTAACTGAAAAAGGAAAAGTAATGTATCCCAAATTAGTCTATAATTTGGTCAAAAAATACTTATCCCAAATTACCACCGTTGAGCAACGAAGTCCCCATGTTTTAAGGCATTCCTTTGCTACTCACCTATCAAATAATGGCGCAGATTTGAACGCCATCAAAGAACTATTAGGACATTCTAGCCTAGCTGCCACCCAAGTTTACACTCATAATTCCATAGAAAAATTAAAAAAAGTGTATCAACAAGCTCATCCCAAAGCGAAAAAAAAATCTGAGTAAGAATTGTTACATCCTAAATATTGTCCTTCCCTCTTTTTCATATCCTTGTTTTTCACAATAACCTTTATAAACATTGAGTTAAATCCTTCTTAGAACTTTCATTTATTTCATTTGTTATTATAACATATTAGTATTATTTTGTTCTGACAAAGTTGAATTGTGTCACACATTCTTCTGGCAAAGTTTTCCTTTTTGAAACTAAAAACCTAGATTAGTTTTAGTTAAAATAACAATGAACAAAATTATTCATCGTTATTATTTTTATTAGAGGTGCTTTGAAAATATTTTAATTAAAAAAGAACCTTATTTTTTCACCATTTAAAAACCAACTGCCTATGTAGCACCAACTCAGGATTAAAATTACTTACCTATTTTTTAACAGTTTAAAAATTACGATACGAATGAAAGTACATACTCAATCACTACACTTCTCAGCGGACAAGAACTTAATCATGTTCATAGAAAAAAAATTAGGTAAACTAACACAGCTCTTCGATCGAATTATAGATGCTGATGTTGTTCTCAAATTAGAAAATTCAGGCCAAATCAAAGATAAAGTAGCTGAAGTAAAAATTACACTTCCTGGAAGTGTACTTTATGTAAAAGAATCCAATAAATCATTTGAGGCTTCTATCGACAGCGCAACTTCAACTTTAAAGCGGCAACTTATAAAATACAAAGAAAGACGAACTAAAAAATAATTTAGCTGTCTAGATCTTGTAAAAAAAAAGAGTTTGTACTTAGCGAAGTACAAACTCTTTTTTGATTTTAATTTGTTGTTTGTTAATTGATTTTATATAAATCCTTGTTCTTTCATCCATCCATCATTATACACAGAACTTAAGTATTTACTACCATGATCAGCAGAAACCATTACCACTAAATCATCTTCTTTCCAATCTTTCTTTTGTTGAATTGCTTGCATTACAGCTCCTGAAGAATACCCCAAAAATAATCCTTCTCGACTGGCACAAGATCTAGTCATATGAGCTGAATCCAAATCATTTACTCGAATAAAGTAATCAATCACGTCAAAATCAACATTTCCTGGAATGATACTTTTCCCTAATCCTTCAATTTTATATGGATGAATTTCACTATCATCGAAAACACCCGTTTCATGGTATTTTTTTAAGACAGAACCTTTTGCATCAACTCCGATTACTTCAATATTTGGATTTTGCTCAACTAAATATCTTGCTGTCCCACAAAGTGTCCCACCTGTTCCAACAGCAGCTACAATGTGTGTAATTTTCCCTTCTGTTTGCTCCCAAATTTCAGGACCAGTTCCATGATAATGAGCTAAATTATTATCTGGATTAAAATTTTGATTAGTATAATATGCTCCCTCTATTTCATTGGCCAATCGAACTGCTTGAGAATAATATGACCTTGGATCTTCTGGTTTAACTTTCGATGGACACAAAATTACTTCTGCTCCTAATGCCTTCAAGGCATTAACCTTTTCAGCTGAAGCTTTATCTGCCACGGTCAAAACACATCGATATCCTTTGATGGCACAAATCATCGCCAAAGCATACCCCGTATTCCCCGAAGTAGCATCAATTACAGTACCTCCAGGTTCCAGTAATCCACTTCTTTCTGCCTTTTCAATCATATAAGCTGCAATTCGATCTTTGGCAGAAAGTCCAGGGTTAAAACACTCTAGTTTTACATAAACATTGGTATGAAGATCTTTGGACAAATGCCGTAATTTAACAAGTGGAGTATTTCCAATAGCTTTAGTAATATTTCGATATGCTCCCTTCTGGATTCTTTGCTCTATTTCGGAGGTCAATTTTGTCATTTGAAATGGTTTAAGTTTATGGTTTTCGAATGTTAAGTTTTTCGTTTTTAGGCAAATCCTTTTTATTAAATTTTATCCAAAAAAAGACTGACTAACAACTAATTTCTCTATTCTGATTAGTACAAAAATGCCTTAATTCTTTTTGTAAAAAAAAGAATTTAGAACCGAAATTGTGGACGAACATGTTGATATGGTGAATCATCTAGATCAGAGGGTGAAAAAAACCTAAAAAGTGCCCTTTTGTGGCATAAAAAAGGCCAAATCAAGTAATGAGTCGGCGAATCTTTATAAATAGGATGATAAACAACTTCTCATCTAATTTTTATATTATCGAAATATTAAGTCGATAAATAAACATTCTAACTAATTCAGGGTTACTAAATTAAACATTGAATTCTTTTCCAAATTGAAAAAAAGAAAAGGTTCCTCCTGAAAGAATAATTAAAAGCATACTTAAATACTGTTAGTTAAGATCAGTATTGTTTGATGAGTTGATAAAATATCAACTCATTATTTCTATATTTTTCATTAAAAATTTGGGAAATAAAAAGGCGATATAATCTCATATAAGTGCCAAGAATACTTTTACCCTATCAAAAAAATAAGTTATGCAACGTCTAGCCCCCCTTCTGCTTTTCCTTACCTTAAGTTTTGTGCAGTCTTTTGGACAATCATGCGAAGATTGTGAAAATGGAATTGATGATAATGGGGATGGATTAATTGACTGCTTCGACCCTACGTGTAATTGTGCTCCAACTTCCGTAAACATTTGCTATATACCAAATTCTAGATGCTCTGGTGATTGTGGATATACCTTCGATGGGTCTTTGATGCAAAATAGTGGAACACAAAAGCTATTAAACACCAATAATTTTGGTGTGGATGGAACTGTTACCTGCCCTATTAATCTAATTCCTGTAGGAGGACTTATTACAACCGCAAAAATAGAAGATGCTGAGTGTGATATTTTTTTTATAGGAGGTTTTGGGGGAATTGGTCTTGGTACTCCTTGCTTTTCCGATGTAAGTACTTTACAAATCTCAGAAACAGAACTTAATGAAGTTAGAAATTGGTCACTACTAGATGATAAAAATTTGGCCATAGTCACTCAAATAAGTTCATACGTATGGGGATATAATACTCAAAACCTTAACACTAATTCTGATTTCCCCACCCTTCAAGGTAATGCAACAACTATTTTTAATGGTCCGTTTGGAGTAGTTAATTCTTTTACTCAAGGTGGATGTTTCCAAGGAGTTTTTCTAACTCAACCTGCTACTGGAGGAGTAGTTTATGCTCAAGACTCTTCACCCGGTCCTTATGATGTGATAGTCTTTGATAACGCAACCAAGGATTTAATGATTGGAGATGTTGATATTTTGACTATTCTTGGAGGTGTTACTGCAGGAGAAAACATCACAACGAATAATGATGTCTTATTTGCCAATATTTTTGCGCTTGCCTGCGAAATAGTAGCCGAGCCGATTGAAAACTGTACCAATGGAATTGATGATGATGGTGATGGATTAATAGATGAAAATGATCCCGACTGTCTAGCCAATGGTGGACTTGTTCAAACTAGCATATGTGCAGGAGAAACATATTTTCTAAATGGATCGTCTTATACTACTTCAGGGATTTATTCTCAACTTTTACCAAATGCATCCTTCTTAGGATGTGATAGCAATCTAATCTTAGATTTAACGGTAAATCCTGTTTATAATGAATTTCTTGATATTGAAATTTGTGATGGTGAAACCTATCAAGTAGGAAATTCTATTTATTCTGCAACTGGAAATTATTTAGATAATCTATCCACGATAAATAGTTGTGATAGCTTTATCAACCTTAATTTAGTCGTTAATCCAAATTATAATTTATCTATTGATACAGCAATTTGTCAAGGTGAGTTTCTAATTTTAGGAAACTCTGTTTATGTATCCCAAGGGGCATATTTTGAAAATGAAACTTCCTCTGATGGTTGTGATAGTTTTGTCAGTATCATTGTACAAGTACTTGATCCTCAAAGTATAATTGAGCAAAATCCAATACCTGTAATTGGATGTAATACTAATACGACAGAGTTAAATGGGGCAAATTCAACTGGCAATCCCAACTTCAACAATTTCTATTCATGGACTGGGCCTTGTATATTATCTGATCCAAGCAATCCTATTATTCAGGTAGCATGTCCCGGAATATATTCTTTGGAAGTTACCCAAACGTATCAAGGTGTAACCTGTACAGATATTAGTTCGATTGAAGTATTCGGCGACATTAACCTTCCATCTGCAGATGCAGGTACAGACTTCACCATTGATTGCAATAATCAAACTGCAAATTTAGATGGAAGTAATTCTGATACTGGAACTGGTTTTACTTTGATTTGGCAAAATTCAGGTGGTACACAAGTAGGCTCTGGACCAAATTTTAATACCTCTACTATAGGAACATATACTTTAGTCGTGACCAATACAACCAACGGTTGTTCATCGACTGATGATGTAATTGTTTCAGAAAACACCACACCTCCAAATGCTAATGCAGGGGCAGACTTCACGATTGACTGTAATAATACTTCTGCTAATTTAGATGGAAGTAGTTCTGATATGGGAACTGGATTCACTTTAATTTGGCAAGATGCCAATGGTTTGCAAGTGGGAACCGGATCAACTTTTAACACCTCAAATACTGGAACTTATACTTTAATTGTCACTAACACAGCCACAGGTTGTTCGGCAACTGATGATGCCATTGTTTCAGAAAATAATACTTTACCCAATGCTGATGCGGGAGCAGATTTTATCATTGACTGCACTAATACTTCAGCAACTTTAGATGGAAGTGGTTCTGATTCGGGAACTGGTTTTAATTTAGTTTGGCAAGATGCTAGTGGAATGCAAGTAGGAACGGGGACAACTTTAAATACAACAAATACTGGAACTTATACTTTAGTCGTGACAAATACTTCGACTGGTTGTTCTTCAACTGATGATGCAATTATCTCTGGATCAAGTAATTTACCCACCGCTGATGCAGGAGCAATGGCAACCTTGACTTGTGATATTTTGGACGTTACTTTGAATGGAAGTAATTCGAGCTCAGGTGCTAATTTTTCGTATGAATGGCAAAACTCTAATGGGGATAGTTTGGGAAATGACGTTTTATTAAATGTTGTTGATCCTGATACTTATACTTTAATTGTAACTGATAACTCCAACGGTTGTACTCAAACTTCAACGGTAACAATAGATCAAAACATCACCCCTCCAACTGCCGATGCCGGCATGGGAGGTACCCTCTCATGTACAGCTTCTTCGATCACTTTGGATGGAAGTAATTCTAGTCAAGGTGGATTTAATTATAATTGGTTTAATTCAAACAATACCAACATCGGTTCTGGAAGTATGATTGATGTTTCCTCTTCCGACACTTTTACGCTAGTCGTAACGAGCACTTCAAATGGCTGCTCTGCAAGTGATGAAGTTATAATAACTCAGGACACCAATGTTCCAACCGTAACTGCAAGTTCGGATGGAGATTTGACTTGTGCAAATGTAGATGTGACCTTAGATGGAACTGGTTCAAGTTCAGGAGCAGATATAATTTACGAATGGTTGGATGATCAAAATGTTTCCCTTGGAGGAAATATTTCTATAAACACTTCAGAATCAGGCACTTATACTTTCATCGTGACAGATAATTCAACTGGATGTTCTTCGTCCACCGATGTAGTGGTAATGGAGAATTTGACACAACCGACAGTTGTTATTCAAACGCCTTCAGAATTGACTTGTACGGATTTGCAATCAACATTAAATGGAAGTAACTCTTCATCAGGTGCAAATTTCAATTATGAATGGTTTGATTCTGGTAATGTTTCAGTTGGAAATGGTTCAATCATCAATGTTTCGGAAGCTGGATTTTACACTTTAGTCGTGACTAATTCAATAACTGGTTGTTCTAGTCTTGATTCAATCGAAGTAACCCAAGATGGAAATGTGCCGATCGCAAATATAGATTTGACTGCAGATATTTTAAATTGTAACGATGTAAATATATTGTTACAAAGCACAGGATCGAGTACTGGAAATGACTTTATTTACTCTTGGTCTGATGCAAATGGAGTTTTATCAACTGCTGCAAATTGGGAGGTAACCAATCCTGGCGATTACACTTTAACTGTTTCAAATAATGCAAATGGTTGTTCGACCTCAACCTCAGTTTCTATTGCTCAAGACACTATTGCGCCTCAAATTGTAACCAACTCGGAAACCATAACTTGTGATCAACCTACTTCTATTTTAGATGGGACAGGAAGTAGTAATGGCGTTGAATTCACTTATGAATGGCAAAATAATATGGGTGGATTTTTATCAAATAATATTACTTATCAAGTCGAGCAAAGTGGAAATTATAACTTCATTGTAACCAACAATGCCAATGGTTGTTCTTCTTCCGAAGTAGTCATGGTTGATGAAAACATTACCAATGTCATTTCCAATGCTGGAAATGATGCCACGCTAAATTGTGGAACTACCTCTGTTCAACTTGACGGAAGCAACTCAACCACAAGCCCAACTATAAATTATCAATGGATCAATTCTTCAGGAATCTTGCAAGGAAATGATCCATTACTCGATGCCTCGATGGCTGATACTTTTTTTCTTATTGTAACCGATACTCAAAATGGTTGTGCCGATACTTCGTCTGCAATCGTTGCCCAAGATGATAATTTGCCCACTCCAATTATTACCAATGATGGTATCCTAACCTGTATTAATGATGATGTCAATTTAGATGGTTCTACTTCAATTGGAATTGGAACTTTAGATTTTGTGTGGACAGATCCAAACGGTTTTTCCATCGTCGATCAAACCAATATTAATGCAACTATAATTGGAAATTACCAACTCTTAGTCACCGATCAAAGTAATGGTTGCTCGGCTACTTCTACCTTTTTAGTGGAAGAAAATATTGATGCTCCATTTTCTGATGCTGGGTTAAATGATACTTTAGATTGTAACATGACCTTGGCGACCTTGGATGGAAGTAATTCAGATTCAGGAGGAGATTATAGTTACCAATGGATTTCTCCAAATGGAACACCTGTGGGAATTTCGCCCATTTTAAACACTTCGGAATCTGGAATTTTTACGCTGACCATTACTAATGACATCAATGGTTGTAACGCAAGTTCTACGGTTGAAGTAGTTCAATCTTCAGACCTGCCTACAGCAATTATTTCTCCCCCAACTACCATCACTTGTACTCAAACTAATGTCGACTTGATTGGTTCGATGTCTTCTGGAATGGGACAACTTTCTTATCAATGGTACAATAGTATTGGTCAAGAAATTGGAATTAATTCAACCTTAAACATCTCACAATCAGGTACTTATATTTTAGATGTAACTGATTCATCTAATGGATGTGTTGCTTCCACTTCTGTTTTAGTGGAAGATAATTTGACTCCACCAACCGCTGGAACCAATGATGATGGAATACTTACTTGTACTCAAACTTCCTACGAAATCAATGCTTCTAACTCAAGTCTAGGAAGTAATTTCCAATATGAATGGCTTGATCCTACTGGTGCTACCGTCAGTAATGATTTCAGTTTTGATGCGACCGATGTTGGTTTTTACAACTTGATTGTTACGGATATTTCTAATGGATGTAATGCTTCCACCAGCATTGAAATTACAGAAAACCTAACTCCTCCAAACGCGCTTCCAACGGCAAATGGAATTTTAACTTGTGCAATTTTAGCAGTTGAATTAGATGCAATCATCTCGGCAGGAACGTCTTATGAATGGTTTGATCCAATTGGAAATTCCATTAGCAATACAACATCTGTTTTGGTCAACGAAATTGGTTTATACCAATTAGTCGCCACGGACAATGAAAATGGTTGTACCGCTGCTCAACAAGTTTTGGTAGAAGAAAATAATACAGCTCCTACTCCATCGATCGATGCCATTACTGATTTGAATTTATCTTGTGATCAAAACAGTTTAGTGGTGGATGGAAGTAATTCCGCTCCAATTGGAAATGTGACTTACGAATGGACACTAAATAATATTTTAATTTCAACTGATCCTAATCCTCAAATTGATGAAGCGGGAACTTTAATTTTAACGGTAACCGATACTCAAAATGGTTGTTCCGAATCAATTTCCGTAACGATTACCCAAGACAATAATTTTCCTATAATTAGTTTTACAAATCCAGATATGTTGACCTGCGCAGTTACTTCTCTTGATTTGGATGCAACTAATTCATCCACAGGAACTGACTTCGAATATCTTTGGACTGGCCCTAGTGGAATTCAAAATTCGACAACCTTAACTCCAACGATCAATCAACCTGGAACTTATACTTTAACTATTTTAAATACGACAAATGGATGTGAAGTCTCTGATGAAATTTCAGTTGGAGAAGATGTTACTCCACCGGTAGCTATTATTGCTCCAGCTGATGAGTTTGATTGTACCACTTTTTCGGTCGCACTTGATGCCAGTAATTCTTCGGTTGGAAATAATTTTAATTATCAATGGACAACTACAAATGGGACATTTTCTAACAATACTAATACATTGACAGCAATTGTTTCTTCTCCTGGAATTTACAGCATACAAATTACTGATTCCAACAATGGATGTACGAACATACAAAGTATCACAGTAGAAGAAAGTGATGAGGTTATTGCTGGAGTAGAATTTCAAATTACTCAACCACTTTGCTTTGGAGATGAAGGAATTGTCTCTGTCCAAAATATCATTGGTGGAACCCCACCTTATCTGTATTCCATTAATAATCAAACTTTTACCAATAATGATTTTTTCAATTCGTTATCGCCAGGGGATTATCTTTTAACTATCGAAGATGCGGAGGGATGTCAGTTTTTTGAACAGATTACCATTAATTTTGTACCTGAATTATTAGCAACTTTACCCTCCATTGTTACCATAGAATTAGGTGAAACATATGAATTACAACCCCAAATTAATTATCCAACTTCCGCATTGGAGACTTTAACTTGGTCACCTATCGATTCTCTTTCTTGCGAAAATTGTCTCAGTCCAGTTGCGTCCCCAACCAATTCAACCAATTATCAACTTACCGTAACTAACCTAAACGGATGTGTAGATACTGCCAACATATTGATTCAAGTAGAAAAGCCACGTTCTGTTTTTATTCCAAATGTCTTTTCTCCAAACGACGATGGCAATAATGATATCTTTTACATTTTTGCCAATGACAATGAAATTAGACAAGTCAATACTTTCCAAATTTTTTCACGATGGGGAGAATTGGTTCACTCACAAGAAAATTTTCAACCCAACATACCTTCTCTTGGTTGGGATGGATTTTTTAAGGGAGAAAAAATGAATCCTGGAGTCTTTGTGTATTTCGCAGAAATCGAATTTATCGATGGCATAAAAAAAATCTATAAAGGAGATGTTTTTTTGAACAAATAAGACAATGTCCTTAAGATTCCCCGCACCAAACTAGCGAGGAACCTTAAGGACATATTATGGAGCCTTCCTAGTCTTTGCTATTTATGATTGAAGCAATGAAGTGAATTTCAGCAATCGATCCCTATCCCATAGGTCAAACTTATGCTTTATTATTTTTCACCAATCTTTTAGTTAATGAAGTTGTTTCTAACATTGTCCGAATAATATTTTGTATTTTAGATTTTAAATAAAACACTTCCCCCTATTTTCTTAACAAACACAAAGCAAAACCTCCCTTTTTGCAATGAAACTGACGATCCAACTTCTATTCACACTACTTTTCGTTTTTTTTATAAAAACTGAAATGTGGGCTGGCAACACTTGTGCTTCAGCCACTCCAATCGCTAATAATTTAGGTCAATTTGAGATACACTCAAATCTAGGAACCACCAATTCCGGAGTTCCTGCACCACCATGTGGAAACTATATTTCTAATGATTATTGGTTTTCTACTACCGTACCTGCTACTGGCTTTTTGAGTGTAGTTCTGCTACCTGGAACTATGACTAACCCTGCGTTGGCTATATATTCAGGTTCTTGTTCTAATTTAAATGTAATGGCTTGTTCTTCGGAAGATTTATGTGGAAATGCTTCTGCTGCACTCTATGAAGGAACTGGACTGACACCAGGAACAACTATTTACATTAGAGTTTGGGCAGTTGGCGGTGCACCAAATGGTGATTTTGAAATTCGAGTTTCTAACTCTAATCCTCCCGCTTCAGTACCTCTTGGCTTAGACATCTTAGTTGGGACAGCTTCTAATAATGGGGATTGTGTTCAGTTAACAACAGCTGTAAATTCTCAATTAGGTTGTGCTTGGGATTCAGAACAGCATGACATGACTCAAACATTTGAAAAAGTATTTGTATTAAATTTTGGAACTAATAATGGTGGGGCAGATGGTATTACGGTTGGCTTTCAAAACTCTTCAAGCACAGCCTGTGGAATCGGAGGTGGTGGAATTGGAGCCCAAGGCATTTTAAACTCTTTCTTAGTTGAATTTGACACCTGGGACAATAATCCTGTAGTTGGTGAAATTGCCAATGACCATGCAGCTATATATGTTAATGGAACCGTCAACTCAGGAATTCCTCCAATTGACGGACCAGTTTCTCTAAATGGAGGTAATATCGAAGATGGACAAGATCATATCGTGAGAATTAAGTGGAACGGGACGACTTTTGGTTATGAAGTTTATTTTGATGAAGTATTAATCATGAGTGGAACTTACGATATCGTTACCAATTGCTTGGGTGGAAGTCCTTTAGCATATTGGGGAACTACTTCATCGACAGGAGGTGCTAGTAATAATCAATCCATTTGTCCATATACACCAGATCCATTTTATGGTGGCGTGGAACAATTCGTAGATGTTACTATCTGCGAAGGAGAATCTTATTTTGCTGGAGGTGCCAACCAAACAACCACCGGAGTTTATTCTGATAGTGCTCCATTAGCAAATGGTTGTCAAAGCGTAACGACGACCAATTTGACCGTAATTCCTAATGGTACATCAACCGTTAATGAAACAGTTTGTCTCGGTGATTGTGTAGAGATTGGTTCAGAAAGCTATTGTAATACAGGTACTTATATGACAACATTGCCAAATGCGAATTATCTGGGATGTGATAGTATTGTCACTTTAAATTTAGTGGCGTTGTATCCAATATCTGTCATTCTTCAAAACCCTGTACCAGTACTTGATTGTACCAACACAACGGTGTTTTTAGATGGTAGTTCTTCTTCCTCTTCTGGTAATGTATCTTATGTGTGGACTGGGCCCTGTATATTAAATGGGGCATTTTCTCCAGTTGCAGAAGTCGGCTGTGAGGGACTTTACACATTGATAGTCACTCAGACAGAAGGGAATGTAGTCTGTTTAAGTTCAAGTACAATTTATGTTTTTGATAATACAATTATACCAATTGCGGATGCTGGCCCCAACCAAGTTTTGGATTGTACTACAGGTTGTACTTTCTTAAATGCAACCATGTCTTCAAGTGGAGCAAATATTATTTACTCATGGTTTGGACCAAATGGCTTTTCAAGTAATTTACAAAATCCAGAAGTTTGTGAATCGGGAACTTATACCTTATCTGTTTATAATTCTAACAATGATTGTATCGCAGTTGATGTAGTTACCGTTACTGGAAGCTCCGCTCCGAACGCTGATGCAGGTCCAGATGAGGTAGTTGATTGTTCAAATCCAACTGCAACTTTGGATGGGAGTAATTCTGATATGGGAACTGGTTTTACCTTAGTTTGGCAAGATGCCAATGGAATGCAAGTCGGAACAGGTCCTACGTTAACTACTGGAACTACAGGTACTTACACTTTAGTGGTGACCAATACTGCAAATGGTTGCTCAACAATTGACGAAGCTATCATTTCAGGAAATTCTATTCTTCCAAATGCTGATGCGGGTGCAGATGTTATCATTGATTGTAATAATTCTACGGCAACTCTAGATGGGAGTAATTCAGATATGGGGACTGGTTTTACACTAATCTGGCAAGATGCAAGCGGAATGCAAGTCGGAACAGGACCAACGCTAACTACGGGAGCAACAGGAACTTACACTTTGGTTGTTACCAATACTGCCAATGGTTGTTCCTCAACTGATGAAGCAAGTATTTCGGGAAATTCTAATCTTCCAAATGCAGATGCAGGTACAGACTTTACCATTGATTGCAATAATCAAACTGCAAATCTAGATGGAAGTAATTCTGATACTGGAACTGGTTTTACTTTGATTTGGCAAAATTCAGGTGGTACACAAGTAGGCTCTGGACCAAATTTTAATACCTCTACTATAGGAACATATACTTTAGTCGTGACCAATACAACCAACGGTTGTTCATCGACTGATGATGTAATTGTTTCAGAAAACACCACACCTCCAAATGCTAATGCAGGGGCAGACTTCACGATTGACTGTAATAATACTTCTGCTAATTTAGATGGAAGTAGTTCTGATATGGGAACTGGATTCACTTTAATTTGGCAAGATGCCAATGGTTTGCAAGTGGGAACCGGATCAACTTTTAACACCTCAAATACTGGAACTTATACTTTAATTGTCACTAACACAGCCACAGGTTGTTCGGCAACTGATGATGCCATTGTTTCAGAAAATAATACTTTACCCAATGCTGATGCGGGAGCAGATTTTATCATTGACTGCACTAATACTTCAGCAACTTTAGATGGAAGTGGTTCTGATTCGGGAACTGGTTTTAATTTAGTTTGGCAAGATGCTAGTGGAATGCAAGTAGGAACGGGGACAACTTTAAATACAACAAATACTGGAACTTATACTTTAGTCGTGACAAATACTTCGACTGGTTGTTCTTCAACTGATGATGCAATTATCTCTGGATCAAGTAATTTACCCACCGCTGATGCAGGAGCAATGGCAACCTTGACTTGTGATATTTTGGACGTTACTTTGAATGGAAGTAATTCGAGCTCAGGTGCTAATTTTTCGTATGAATGGCAAAACTCTAATGGGGATAGTTTGGGAAATGACGTTTTATTAAATGTTGTTGATCCTGATACTTATACTTTAATTGTAACTGATAACTCCAACGGTTGTACTCAAACTTCAACGGTAACAATAGATCAAAACATCACCCCTCCAACTGCCGATGCCGGCATGGGAGGTACCCTCTCATGTACAGCTTCTTCGATCACTTTGGATGGAAGTAATTCTAGTCAAGGTGGATTTAATTATAATTGGTTTAATTCAAACAATACCAACATCGGTTCTGGAAGTATGATTGATGTTTCCTCTTCCGACACTTTTACGCTAGTCGTAACGAGCACTTCAAATGGCTGCTCTGCAAGTGATGAAGTTATAATAACTCAGGACACCAATGTTCCAACCGTAACTGCAAGTTCGGATGGAGATTTGACTTGTGCAAATGTAGATGTGACCTTAGATGGAACTGGTTCAAGTTCAGGAGCAGATATAATTTACGAATGGTTGGATGATCAAAATGTTTCCCTTGGAGGAAATATTTCTATAAACACTTCAGAATCAGGCACTTATACTTTCATCGTGACAGATAATTCAACTGGATGTTCTTCGTCCACCGATGTAGTGGTAATGGAGAATTTGACACAACCGACAGTTGTTATTCAAACGCCTTCAGAATTGACTTGTACGGATTTGCAATCAACATTAAATGGAAGTAACTCTTCATCAGGTGCAAATTTCAATTATGAATGGTTTGATTCTGGTAATGTTTCAGTTGGAAATGGTTCAATCATCAATGTTTCGGAAGCTGGATTTTACACTTTAGTCGTGACTAATTCAATAACTGGTTGTTCTAGTCTTGATTCAATCGAAGTAACCCAAGATGGAAATGTGCCGATCGCAAATATAGATTTGACTGCAGATATTTTAAATTGTAACGATGTAAATATATTGTTACAAAGCACAGGATCGAGTACTGGAAATGACTTTATTTACTCTTGGTCTGATGCAAATGGAGTTTTATCAACTGCTGCAAATTGGGAGGTAACCAATCCTGGCGATTACACTTTAACTGTTTCAAATAATGCAAATGGTTGTTCGACCTCAACCTCAGTTTCTATTGCTCAAGACACTATTGCGCCTCAAATTGTAACCAACTCGGAAACCATAACTTGTGATCAACCTACTTCTATTTTAGATGGGACAGGAAGTAGTAATGGCGTTGAATTCACTTATGAATGGCAAAATAATATGGGTGGATTTTTATCAAATAATATTACTTATCAAGTCGAGCAAAGTGGAAATTATAACTTCATTGTAACCAACAATGCCAATGGTTGTTCTTCTTCCGAAGTAGTCATGGTTGATGAAAACATTACCAATGTCATTTCCAATGCTGGAAATGATGCCACGCTAAATTGTGGAACTACCTCTGTTCAACTTGACGGAAGCAACTCAACCACAAGCCCAACTATAAATTATCAATGGATCAATTCTTCAGGAATCTTGCAAGGAAATGATCCATTACTCGATGCCTCGATGGCTGATACTTTTTTTCTTATTGTAACCGATACTCAAAATGGTTGTGCCGATACTTCGTCTGCAATCGTTGCCCAAGATGATAATTTGCCCACTCCAATTATTACCAATGATGGTATCCTAACCTGTATTAATGATGATGTCAATTTAGATGGTTCTACTTCAATTGGAATTGGAACTTTAGATTTTGTGTGGACAGATCCAAACGGTTTTTCCATCGTCGATCAAACCAATATTAATGCAACTATAATTGGAAATTACCAACTCTTAGTCACCGATCAAAGTAATGGTTGCTCGGCTACTTCTACCTTTTTAGTGGAAGAAAATATTGATGCTCCATTTTCTGATGCTGGGTTAAATGATACTTTAGATTGTAACATGACCTTGGCGACCTTGGATGGAAGTAATTCAGATTCAGGAGGAGATTATAGTTACCAATGGATTTCTCCAAATGGAACACCTGTGGGAATTTCGCCCATTTTAAACACTTCGGAATCTGGAATTTTTACGCTGACCATTACTAATGACATCAATGGTTGTAACGCAAGTTCTACGGTTGAAGTAGTTCAATCTTCAGACCTGCCTACAGCAATTATTTCTCCCCCAACTACCATCACTTGTACTCAAACTAATGTCGACTTGATTGGTTCGATGTCTTCTGGAATGGGACAACTTTCTTATCAATGGTACAATAGTATTGGTCAAGAAATTGGAATTAATTCAACCTTAAACATCTCACAATCAGGTACTTATATTTTAGATGTAACTGATTCATCTAATGGATGTGTTGCTTCCACTTCTGTTTTAGTGGAAGATAATTTGACTCCACCAACCGCTGGAACCAATGATGATGGAATACTTACTTGTACTCAAACTTCCTACGAAATCAATGCTTCTAACTCAAGTCTAGGAAGTAATTTCCAATATGAATGGCTTGATCCTACTGGTGCTACCGTCAGTAATGATTTCAGTTTTGATGCGACCGATGTTGGTTTTTACAACTTGATTGTTACGGATATTTCTAATGGATGTAATGCTTCCACCAGCATTGAAATTACAGAAAACCTAACTCCTCCAAACGCGCTTCCAACGGCAAATGGAATTTTAACTTGTGCAATTTTAGCAGTTGAATTAGATGCAATCATCTCGGCAGGAACGTCTTATGAATGGTTTGATCCAATTGGAAATTCCATTAGCAATACAACATCTGTTTTGGTCAACGAAATTGGTTTATACCAATTAGTCGCCACGGACAATGAAAATGGTTGTACCGCTGCTCAACAAGTTTTGGTAGAAGAAAATAATACAGCTCCTACTCCATCGATCGATGCCATTACTGATTTGAATTTATCTTGTGATCAAAACAGTTTAGTGGTGGATGGAAGTAATTCCGCTCCAATTGGAAATGTGACTTACGAATGGACACTAAATAATATTTTAATTTCAACTGATCCTAATCCTCAAATTGATGAAGCGGGAACTTTAATTTTAACGGTAACCGATACTCAAAATGGTTGTTCCGAATCAATTTCCGTAACGATTACCCAAGACAATAATTTTCCTATAATTAGTTTTACAAATCCAGATATGTTGACCTGCGCAGTTACTTCTCTTGATTTGGATGCAACTAATTCATCCACAGGAACTGACTTCGAATATCTTTGGACTGGCCCTAGTGGAATTCAAAATTCGACAACCTTAACTCCAACGATCAATCAACCTGGAACTTATACTTTAACTATTTTAAATACGACAAATGGATGTGAAGTCTCTGATGAAATTTCAGTTGGAGAAGATGTTACTCCACCGGTAGCTATTATTGCTCCAGCTGATGAGTTTGATTGTACCACTTTTTCGGTCGCACTTGATGCCAGTAATTCTTCGGTTGGAAATAATTTTATTTATCAATGGACAACTTCCAATGGAAACATTTCAGGCAATCCAAATACACTCAACACTACGGTTAATCAAGTAGGAATTTACAACTTAGAAATTACTAATACGACGAATGGTTGTACCACTTCCGAAAGCATTACAGTCACCGCAGATAACAATATTTTAGCAAGTGCAGAATTTTTAATCAATCAACCTCCATGCTTTGGAGATCAAGGAAGTATTATTATTATTAATATTCTTGGAGGAACTACTCCTTACATGTATTCAATTGATAATCAACCATTTACAGGCAATCCAAACTTCAATGCGCTTGATCCCGGAAATTACATGATCCTAATTGAAGATGCTCAAGGCTGCCAATATGCAGAGGAAATTACTATTCTTGAAGCGCCTGAATTGATTGTAGAATTACCAGCTAGTGCGACTATTAATTTAGGTGAAAGCTATAACCTTCAACCTTACCTTAGTTATCCTCTTAATGGATTACAATCACTCAATTGGACACCTTCCGATTCCTTAAGTTGTGATACTTGTTTATATCCAGTTGCGAATCCCTACAATTCGACTTTTTACACTTTGACCGCCGTAAATCTAAATGGATGTAAAACTTCAGATGGCATTTGGGTGTATGTTGAAAAACCTAGAAACGTTTTTATCCCAAATATATTCACTCCAAATGATGATGGATTCAACGACATCTTTTACATCAACGCCGATGACTCGATGATAAAACAAGTGAACAAATTTCAAATATTTACTCGATGGGGAGAACTCGTTTTTACTGCTGAAGATTTCCAACCCAACACCCCTGACCATGGCTGGGATGGATTTTTTAAAGGAGAAAAATTAAATCCAAATGTCTTTGTCTATTATGCAGAAATCGAATTTATTGACGGACTAGTCAAAGTCTATAAAGGTGATGTCACGCTCAGGAAATAATCACTAATTACAATTAAACTAAAAAACGTTCAAAGTGAATTCACCTTGAACGTTTTTTAGTTTTAAGTAATTGGACATAAGCGACCGTTGAATTCTAAGGATGTGCTGCCACCCAAATATCGCCATCCTCAAAAAACTCTCGCTTCCAAATCGGCACCGTCTCCTTCAACGTATCAATACAAAATTCACATGCCTCAAAAGCCGCTTTCCGATGAGGTGTTGCCACCGCAATAATTACTGCTATTTCACCAATCGCCAAAGTACCAACTCGATGATGGATCGAAATTTTAGTGCATGACCAACGCTCCTTCGCTCGCTCTGCAATCTTTCTCATTTCAGAAATAGCCATTGGGGCATAAGATTCAAATTCGAGCCGTAAAACCGTTTTTCCTTTTGTATGATTTCGAACTGTTCCAATAAAAACAGTACTTCCCCCTGTCCCATCGTCAGCAACAAAATCGATACAATCTTGTGGAAAAATTGGCGTGTCTTTCAGTTGAATATCTATCATGGATATTATTATTATTTCATTCTGTATTTTTATAAAAAAGCTCTAGGATGGGAACGCGGATGAGATGGATTTGAGCGGATTCTCACAGATTTCTCATTACCGTATCTAATCATGAAAATCCGCAGCTATCCGCTCAAATCCGCGGCATCCGTGTTCCATCAAACCATATTTTAAATCATCCACCACTCACCGGCGGAATAATCACAATCTCATCTTTTTCATTCAAAATAAAATCATCTTCTTGATATTCCTCATTCACCGCAATCGCCAAAGATCTTAATTTCTCAAAATCAGGAAATTGCGAAATTAATTTCATTTTTAATTCTCCCACCGTCGTTCCAGTTTGTATTTCCAACCCTAAGGTCGAGCCATTAATGATATCTTTGGCGATGCCAAATGCTAAAATATTAATATTCATTTTTTTATGTTTTCTTCTAAAAAAATAATCATTTCATCCCAAGCTAAAGTTGCACATTTCAACCTTCCAGGAAATTCTTTAGCCGCTGAAAACGCCTCTAACTCCTCTCCCAAATTCACCTCATTTTCTATTTCACTATTCGTAACCGCTAAAAACTGTTGACAAAATAACAATGCTTTTGCAAAAGTCTTTCCTTTCAAATTCTTCACTAAAACAGAGGTCGAAGCCTTCGAAATCGCACAACCAAAGCCATGAAAAGTCAAGTCTTCAATCACCCCATTTTTCACTTCAAAATACAATTCAAAACGATCACCACAAATTTGATTATAGGCTTTTAAAACATAAGTTGCTCTTTCGTTTTTTTCATAAAAAAAAGGAGCCTTATTATGTTCCAAAATGATGGTTTTATACAAACTTTGCAATCGCTCATTCATCCAAAAAACTGTTTAATTTCTTTTATTTTTTCTACCAAAAAGTCAACTTCTTCAGGTTGATTATATATTGAAAAAGAGGCTCTCGTCGTAGCTGGAATTTGGAAAAAATCCATCACCGGTTGCGTGCAATGATGTCCTGCTCGAACCGCAATATTTTCCGCTCCTAAAAAAGTGGCAATATCATGAGGGTGAATATCTTCCATTGAAAAAGAAACAATTGCAGATTTTTTTTCCGCTCTCCCTATTATATTTAAACCATTGATTTCCAATAACTTACCAGTTAAGTCTCTTTCCATTTTTTTCAAAAAACTTAAGATCTCCTCTCGATCCAAACTGCTCACAAAATCAATCGCAGTTCCCAAACCAATTACTCCTACTATGTTCGTCGTACCTGCCTCAAACCGCTGTGGAACATCTGCAAAAAGCGACTCTTCAAAGGTAACATTTTTAATCATGTCACCTCCAAATTGATAAGGGGACATTTCATTCAGATATTGTTTTTTTCCATATAAAATACCAATACCTGTTGGCCCAAAAAGCTTATGCCCTGAGAAGGTAAAAAAATCCGCATCCAAAGCTTGTAAATCGATGGGATAATGTGCCACACTTTGCGCTCCATCCACCAAAACGGGAATATTTTTTTGATGCGCTAAATCTATCATTTCTTCAATTGGATTAATCGTTCCAAGTGAATTAGAAATATGAGTTACCGCAACCATTTTCACTTTGCTTGACAACATATTCTTAAAAGTTGCTAAATCTAATTCTCCACTTTGATCCATGGGAATTATTCTAAGTTGAGCCTTTGCTTTTTTGCAAGCCATTTGCCATGGAATCAAATTCGCATGATGTTCCATCGCTGAAATAATTACTTGATCCCCTTCCTTTAATTGAGGGGACAAAAATGAACTCACCACCAGATTTATACTTGCCGTCGCTCCACTCGTATATACTATTTCATCTTTACTTTTCGCATTTAAGAATTGCGCCACTTTTCCTCGAACCTGCTCATATTTTTGAGATGCAGAAACTGCCAATGGATAAATCCCCCGATGAATATTCGCATTTTCTTTTTCATAAAAATTAGAAATAGCATCAATGACAGATTGCGGTTTTTGAGTTGTCGCAGCATTATCTAAATACACCAAATCAGGGTGATGAGAAAAAATAGGAAAGTGAGATTTTATATTTTTTAATTCAATCATTATTTTAATTTTGTAGTTCAGTAGCAGGACTCTCTCGAGTCCTAAATTAATAAAACAAGACTCGGGAAAGTCCTGCTACTGAACTATTGCAAAAATACAAACATTATGATTACAGTCGAAGAAGCTCAAAATATAATTGCCAAAACTATTTACGATTTTGGTATCGAAGAAATTCCTTTTTCAGAAGCAGTTGGACGAGTTCTCCGAGAAGACCTTTTTACAGATCGAGATTTGCCACCATACAATCGAGTAACCATGGATGGTATTGCTATTCAATATCAAAGTTTCGAAAAAGGTAATCGTAATTTTAAAATAAAAGGTATTGCTCCTGCCGGTGCTGAACAAATAAAATTAGAGGATGGCGACCATTGTTTGGAAGTGATGACTGGTTCGATTCTACCAAACAATACTGATACAGTTATTCGCTATGAAGATTTAGATATCAAAGATGGGGTTGCGAAAATTTTGTTAGAAACTTTAAAAAACAAACAAAACGTCCACCGCAAAGGAGAAGATCGTCTTCAAAATTTTAAAATAATTTCTGCTGGAAAAGTCATCTCTCCTGCTGAAATTGGAGTTGCCGCAACTATCGGAAAATCAAGATTAAAAGTGACTCGCTTGCCAAAAGCAATCATTATTTCAACTGGTGATGAATTAGTTGAAATTGATCAAAAACCCCTTGCTCATCAAATTCGAAAATCAAATGTCTATCAACTCAAAGCTACGTTAAAACACCATGGTATTGCTGCTGACACCGCTCACCTAAATGATGATATGAGTGAGATTTTAAAAGCATTAAAAGATATTTTGGAAAAATATGAAGTCGTCATTATGAGTGGTGGAGTCTCCAAAGGGAAATTCGATTTTCTTCCTGAAGCCTTAAATTCATTGGGAGTTGAAAAACTTTTTCATAAAGTAAAACAACGACCAGGGAAACCTTTTTGGTTTGGAAAAGCACCAAGTGGAGCAGTTGTTTTTGCTCTACCAGGTAATCCTGTTTCGTCATTTATGTGTACCCAGATTCACCTTGTCCCATGGCTCAAAAGATGCTTACAATTACCAGAACCAATATATCCAACTGCCATCTTACAGCGAGATACGACCTTTAAACCTGACTTAGTTTACTATCTCCAAGTCAAAATTTCTTACAATGAAAAAGGGCAAATATTAGCCATGCCAATCGATGGAAATGGCTCGGGCGACTTCGCTAACCTGGTAGATGCCGATGCATTTTTAAGGATACCAAGAGGAAAAGATTTGTTTGAAAAAGGAGAGTGTTTTCCGATAATCTTTTATCGGTAATTTTTTTCTCGCAGACTTTTTACGCTTCATTTAAACAAAAAAAGCGGAATATCTTTCGATGCTCCGCTTCTTTATTTTTAGAGGTTGTATTGATTTAGGATTTCACATTCAATATTTCATTCTCTTCGTCAGTTAATATTCTTGAGTGAATAATAAATCTTATTCCTAATGGTATCTCCAATGAAAAGCTTGAACCTCTCCCCTTAGTAATACCAATCGTCAAGTGAGTATGTTTCCAGTATTCAAATTGATCCTGATTCATATAATATTTTACTCCTGCTAACTCGCCCAAAAAAACATCACTATCATCTAAATACATTTCCCCTTTTTCAAAAATCATTGGTGAAGAACCATCACAGCATCCTCCGCTTTGATGGAAAATTAATTCTCCATATTTTTCTTGAAGTTGTTTTACTATTTTTATTGCTTCTTCAGTTATTGCCACTCTTTCAACTTTCATTTTCTATAATTTTGATTCTTAAAAAAAGAATTATAAAAGAAATGACTAACTAATTTCGCCAGTCATTTCTCTTGATTAACCCCTAGGAATGAGTTCTAAATAGATTCAGAATTTTCG
>CAYGRM010000006.1:0-52439 GCA_964352225.1 uncultured Saprospiraceae bacterium
TGATAAAAGAACACGTCGTGAGTAGTTACCATATCGAATTGGACGACTTAGATTATAATCCATTTGATGGACAAGGCGGAAGAGGAAAAATGTACCAATTGTTTGGAAATGAAATGGAACCTATTATTAATGAATTGAATGAAATATTAGCTGCATGATGAAAGAAGATTGGGTGGAATGTACATTAGGAGATATTGCCTCCAAAATTACAAAAGGAAGTACTCCAACTACTTATGGATATAAATACCAAAGAGAAGGAATTAATTTTATTAAAATTGAAAATGTTGTTAATGGAAAGATTGATTTAAAAAGTATTCATCAATTCATTTCGGAAGAAGCACACAATTCTCAACAGCGTTCACAATTAAAGGAAGGAGATGTTTTATTTTCTATTGCGGGAACAATTGGCGAAACTTGCTTAATAAAAGAAGAAGTTTTACCTGCAAATACTAATCAAGCCTTTGCCATTATTAATGGTTTTAATTCAGTACTTGAAGCAGATTTTTTAAGAAAACAATTTGATTCTTTTGTTTCAAGAAAAGTAAAATCACTAGCAAGGGGTGGAGCTATGAATAATGTTTCTTTAACTAATCTAAAAGAAATGATAATTAGTCTTCCACCTCTCCCCATCCAACGCGCCATCGTCTCCAAAATAGAATCCTTATTCAGCAGCTTAGACAGCGGCATCGCCGACCTCAAAAAAGCACAAGCGCAACTGAAAATATATCGGCAAGCGGTGTTGAAGAAAGCGTTTGAGGGGGAACTGACAAAGGAATGGCGAGCGAAGCAAAAGGACTTACCGAGTGCGGAAGCATTGTTGGAAGAAATAAAAATAGAACGGGAAAGATATTATGAGGAGCAAGTTAAGGATTGGAAAAAGGCGGTGGGAGTTTGGGAGGATAATGGGAAGGAGGGGAAGAAGCCGAGTAAGCCAAGAGCCATGAGAGAAGTTGATAAATTCACTCTTGATGAAATAATTGATTTTGCAGAATTGCCTAATGGCTGGAAGTGGGTCAAATTTGGAAATATATTTCAAGTTTTTGTTGGCTCAACGCCAAGTAGAAAAAAAAATGAATATTGGGAAAATGGAACTATCAATTGGGTAAGTAGTGGTGAAGTCGCTTTTAATACAATTATAGATACAAAAGAAAAAATTACTAAGGAAGGTTTGGATAATGCTTCAACAACTGTTCATCCAAAGGGAACAGTCATGTTAGCGATGATAGGAGAAGGGAAAACTCGTGGGCAAGCAGCTATATTAGAAATCAACGCTTGTCATAATCAAAATACAGCTGCAATAAGAGTTTCTGAAATTGGATTTCCTTCCAAATATTTATATCACTATTTATTTTTTAAATATGAAGGTAATCGAAGACTAGGTTCAGGAAATAATCAAAAGGCATTAAATCAAGGTAGAATATTAGAATTTGATTATCCTCTCTGTTCAAAAGAAGAACAAAATCAAATCGTAAAAGAAATAGAATCCCGCCTCTCCGTCTGCGATAAGGTAGAAGAAAGCATCACGACGAGCCTAGTCAAAGCGGAAGCGTTACGGCAAAGTATCTTAAAGAAAGCCTTCGAAGGTAAGCTGTTAAGTGCGGAGGAGATAGCGGCGTGTAGGAAGGAGAAGGATTATGAGGCGGCATCAGTATTATTGGAGCGGATAAAGACAGAGAAGAAATAATTAAATCATCATCAAAATAAAACGCTCTCATGAATCAAGAAGTAAGGAAATTTTTAATCGACCAATGTGTAAAGGGAGAACCTATTTATTATGAGGTAATTGGAAGATTGATGAAACTTGATTTAAATAATCAAGAAGACCGCAATGTTTTAAGTAAAGCACTTGGAAGCATTTCGACTTTTGAACACCAAAAGAAAAGACCGCTAATTAGTTCAATCGCAATTTATAAACCACAAAGCAATAGAAAAATATCGGAAGATTTTACGAGTGTGCATGGTAATGGGTTTTATAATCTATGTGAAGAACTAGGCATAGGGAAATCTTCTAAATTGGCTAAAGAATATTATGGTTTTACACAAATAGAAGAATGTAAAAAGTTTTGGCAAAAGGCTGAGAATTACGCTGCTTATTATAATCTTGATGAAGAAAAAATAATTCATAATCTTGATTTCTTTACAACTCAAGAAATTGAATTCTTAGCAACTTGGGGAGGACGGGTTTATGATAAAAATAATGAAGAACATTTTGCTGCGAAAGAATACATCAAGAATTCTTTAGGTACTAAAACGAAATATTGGTCAGAACAGTTAGTTAAAGCAATTGGGGGATTAGATACTTATAATCGAAGAATATGGAGTCAAAGAGGATGGACAGAAACAAAAGAAGGTAAGGCTCAAATTTCACAATTTAAGTCATATACTTGGGCAAGGATATTTCGAATTGGAGATAAAGACAAACATATATTTTTTAATGTAGGCATAGATGGTAATTCTAAAAATAATTCTTTAGGCTTATTCTATAAAATAGATTATTATTTTGAGAAAAGTTCAAATTTGGATGATAACCAAATGGCAATAGTCAAAAAGAATATACCAAAAGAATTGAGTTGGAAATTAATAAGTAAAGATGAATTAGGAGATTATGATTGGAATTCGCTTATTGAAAAAACAGCAGGATTTATTTCTGAACATCTAAATGTATATGATAGATTAATACAATTGGCATGGGGAGATGACTCACCAGAAGAAGTTTTTACTAGTTTTCTTCGACCTCAAAATCCTCCAGAAAATGGAATCGATGTTCTTCCTGAATTGAACCCAAATTTTGCGGGAGTTGATAAAGATTTTACTAAAGAAGCAATTGAAAATAAAGAAATTGGAGATGCAGGGGAAGAGTTGGTTCTGCAATATGAAATTAATAGAATTAAAAATGGAAAGCATCCTGATTTAGCGGAAGAGGTGAAAATTGAAAAAGATGGAAAAGGGTATGATATACTTTCTTTTGATGAAAATAGAAACCCAAAATATATTGAAGTAAAAACCACAAGAGGAAAAAATCTAACTCCTTTTTATTTTAGTATTAATGAAAAGCTTTTTGCAGAAAAGAATCCTAACAAATATTTCATCTATCGACTTTATAATTTTGATGAAGAAAGCAACACAGCAGATTTTTATGAAATTCAAAATATTAATGAATCATTACTAATGCAGCCAATTGCATTTAAAGTCTATATTAAGAAACGAGACAAAAACATGAATCAATGAATTTAAAATATTTTTTTTCCATTCTTATAGCTTTTTTTTGCGGTGCGTATTCTTATCATGTTTTCCAAACTTCTAATGAACAGGGAATTAAAGAAACAATTGTTACTAATCAAAAAATAGAATCAACAGATAAAAAAGAAGCCCCTAAAGTATTCAAAACTTATCGTTTATATAGGAGTTTTGATACAGCTGGAAAACCTGAATATTATCAATGGTGGTTTATTTATGGGTATATGGATAAATTTAACGAGTGGGCAATAGAAGGAAAAAAAATAAAAGTATACATGGATGAAAATCAAGATGGCATTGTCGTGGATTTTTTAGAAGAACCTTTAAATCAACATTCTGAAAAAAGAATTTATGACTTATTAGAATCTATTGCTCATCAAGTGACTGATTATAAATATTGGAAGGATATGCAGAAAGTTAAAGAGGAAGGAGGTGAAGTACCTGATTTTGATACTCCTAGAATTCATAGGAGGTGAAAATCAGTAAAGAACATTTTTTATTATTAAAAACAAAATATCCTCTAGGCGAGGTAAATTTAAATAAAATAACTATGACCGACTCAACAATCATTTCAAAAATATGGAACCTCGCCAGCGTACTTCGAGACGATGGCGTAGGCTATGGTGATTACTTAGAACAAATCACCTACCTGCTATTTCTAAAAATGGCAGACGAACTCAATAAGCCACCGTACAACAAGAACTTAAAATTCCCCAAACTCAAAGACGTAGAAGGGAATGAATTTGAGGACGGTGAAATTTGCGATTGGCAAACTCTTTCAGGAAAAAGAGGGGCAGAGTTAGAATCTTTTTACAGTCAGTTACTCCGTAGCCTTAGTACTGAGAAAGGTATGCTCGGGCAAATCTTTACCAAGAGCCAAAACAAAATCCAAGACCCTTCCAAGCTGCTCAAAGTCATCAACCTAATCGACAAAGAAGATTGGAATATGATGGGCGCAGATGTCAAAGGAAAAATCTACGAAGGCTTATTGGAAAAAAATGCAGAAGATACCAAGAGTGGTGCAGGGCAATACTTTACGCCACGAGCATTAATCAAAACCATGGTCGCCTGTATCCAACCTAAACCGATGAAAACCATTTCTGACCCTGCCTGTGGGACAGGTGGATTTTTCTTAGCTGCCTACGATTGGATAGTGGACAATAATAAACTCGACCGAGAAGAAAAAGCATTTCTAAAAAATGGAACGTTCCACGGAAATGAGATAGTTGCCAATACCCGTAGAATGTGTTTGATGAATATGTACTTGCACAATATCGGAGAGATAGATGGCGAGTCATTTATCAATCCAAATGATGCGTTGATTTCTGACGATGGCAGTAGATATGATTATGTACTTGCCAATCCACCTTTCGGAAAGAAGAGCAGCATGACCATCACCAACGAAGATGGCGAAATAGAAAAACAAGACCTCAGTTACAACCGACAAGATTTTTGGGAATCTACTTCCAACAAACAACTCAATTTTTTACAGCACATCAAAGCGCAATTAAAAATTAACGGAGAGGCGGCAGTCGTCTTGCCCGATAATGTTTTGTTTGAAGGTGGAGCAGGGGAGGAAGTGCGGAAGCAATTAATGAAGACCACAGAGTTGCACACCATCTTAAGATTACCAACAGGCATTTTTTATGCGCAAGGTGTAAAGGCGAACGTTTTGTTTTTCAAAAATAAACCTGCCAGTAAAGAAGCTTGGACAAAAGATATTTGGTTCTATGATTACCGAACCAATATCCATCATACGCCTAAGAAAAGACCAATGCGGATAAATGACCTTGCCGACTTTGTCAAGCTTTACAATCCAAAGAATATCAACAAACGAAAAGAAACGTGGAGCGAAGAAAACGAGGAAGGTAGATGGCGGAAATATGCTTACGATGAAATTGTAACGAGAGATAAAACGAGTTTGGATATTTTTTGGTTGAAGGATAAGAGTTTGACGGACTTGGAGAATTTGCCTGACCCTGATATTTTGGCGGAGGAGATTATTGAGAATTTGGAGAGTGGGTTGAGTAGTTTTAAGGAGATTATGGAGGTGATTGGTGGAATTGAGTAGTAAATTTTATGTTGATTCTTGTTTTCAGAATCGCTAATTTGATTATTTTATTGATTTAGCTACTCGAAAGCTCGTTCTATAGGATGGAGAATATCCAGAGCTTCTATCACCTACTTTCGCGCCACTAGCTCCATTTTCCCAAGCGCTACCTTTTTGAACTTTTGAGCGTCCTGTTTTAGGACCTTGAGGATTTATTTGAACTTCTGAAGAATAAGTCTCAGAAGAGCCAGTCCAATCATTACACCATTCTGCTAAGTTGCCAGCCATATCATAAAGCCCTAGTTGATTCGGCTTGCAAGTTCCAATCATTTTAGGTGAGGCATCATAATATGTATTTCCGTATGTGGTATACGAGATTCCACCGGTTACACCATATTCAATTAATTTTTTTACATCGTTGGTGCCTGGATATATCGTTCTATCAGATGCTCCACCTCCCGCTGCATATTCCCATTCTGCCTCTGTTGGAAGCCTGTATCCCTCGCCTAACCATTTACAGTATTCATTAGCACCCACCCAAGATACGTAAGCCACAGGATAATTCCGATATGTTTTATTGACTATAAACCTTTCTCCGTCGGTATCAATTCTACATCCTGAATAATGATAATATCCATCTAAATCTATCCAATTAGATAATAATAAACTGTCAGGTTTTACACTATTAAGAAATACGCTATATTCCAAATTAGTAACTTCAAATTTTCCTAGGTAAAAATCACTTAATGTTACTTTGCGAATGGGTTCATCATCATTCATTCTACTATTACTTTTAAAGTTTTTGTCCCCCATTATAAAAGTACCTCCTTCTATGAACTTTAATGGTGGTTTCAATTCACGTTCTAGCTTTTTTATTAAATTAATAACTTCATCTGTGTGTTTTAATTTCTGTGCATCTTCTAAATAGCCAAATTTTGCTGAAGGTATACCTGTATCACTAGCTTTTTGAATTAGCTCATCATATTTGTTCTGTAACCAAACAGAATCAATAGATTCTTTTACTTGAACTAATTTTTCCTTGACCTGCTCATTATCTTCCAATTCTTGTGCTCTCCATAATGTCCTCCTTGCTTGATTAAATTCCCCCGCACTCTTCTGTACATTTGCTTTATCCATTAATTCTTCAAATGTAGGAAGTTGAAGAAAGTAAATAAGAATAGCTAATAACACAAGACTTAGACCTATAGCGGTACCAACAACAGTTTTTTTATCTTTTTTTGAAAGGGATTGAAAAACAGATAGTGTGTCTTTACTCTTCAATTGCTGTTTTGAATTAGTCTCAGTATTCTTATTAGATTTGATAGATATAGCTTGCTGTTTTTGAATCCGTTTTGCTTCTTCTTCTATAATATAAAGTTGCTGTTTTCTTTGTTCAGCCTTTTTGAGATATACACTATCTGGATGTTTATTAATAAATCTTCGATATGATCCAATTGTATCAAGACGCTGAGCATTCTCCCAATCTCCTTTTTCTTCTGACTTCCTTCTTCTATTTGCCCTTTCTTCCTCTTCAATTTTCTGAAGTTTTGCAATTTCTTTTTTTGCTTGCTTAGTTTTGATGTTTTTGGGATATTTTCTAAGGAAATCAAGGTAGGAGTCAATACTATTTGATTGAATTGCCCAACTCCAAGCTTTTGCTTCTTCTATAGAAATAGAACGATTCTCTGCCTCTTGGGAAAATTTTCCATTAGGGTATCTGTTTAAATAATTATCATAAGCTGTTGGTGAATCTTGTAAAAGAGACAAATTCCATAATGCCTCTTCTGCAAATTCGCTTTCGCCAAATTTTGTGAGAAATAAATTATAAGCTTTTTCTGTATGCAAATTTTGCGTCTTTTTCCATTCCGAAATTGGTCTTTCATTGGGATGGAAAATAAATTGTCCTCCTAGATCGCCAATTCCATATAAACGAGCACTTGAGGGTAATTGATCCGCTAATTGAGGTACGGTTTTTATTAAATAGAGTTCTAAATCTAAAGCAGAAACAGAATCAGTCTTTGCCTTTAGAAATGTAAGTAGGCAAGTTGCAAAAGGGCTGTTTCCTCCAGCTTCGCCATCGCTAACCAATTCTGTTCTTCCCGAAGTCAAAACTCTTCTTGAAGGAAAAGACTCAACTTTCTTATTAGATTCATCAGAACGTGTTACTATCGTTCCTGAAAAACAAGAATCCACTATCAGATATATATGATGCGCTTTTATGTCATCTAGATGATCTCTAATCGACGAGTTTGCTATATAATCAGAACGATACTTAGCATCTACAGGAATCCAGTAACCTTTGTTTTTGGCGTTATTGGTTGTTCCATGACCTGAATAATAAATAAGAAGATTGTCTTCTGGCTTAATTATTTCTTCTAAAATAGTCAACTTATCCAAGATGTTTTTACGGGAAGCACTTTCATCGAATAATTCATATAAATAATCAGCATGGAAATGATATTTTTCTAATAGAATATCTCTAAAGTCTTTTGAATCACGGACTGCATTATTTAATTGGGAGGCATACACATATTTATCTATACCTATTACAAATAAATAGTTTTTTCCATGAATAATGTCTTTATTCGTAGAATTGGTAAGTTTTTCTAAATATATTCCCTTCTTTTTGTTTTCTTCCATTATTAGCAATGATTTCTCTAGCTGTTTAGAGAAGAATAAAATGAATTTTATTTACAAATGTATTTAAAATTATAATTTCCTACAATCTATTCAAAGGTTTGATGAATGGTGAGCCGATTTCGGCAGACATGATTAGACAACTCGGCTGGAGACCCTGCCCGCTCGTGCAACGCTACCGCTCGACCGCTTGCGGCATGCCTCTGACTGGAGTGAAGCATTCCTAAAGGACTGCGATGATATTTAAAACGAAAAAAATAGAGCAGCAACCATCCAAAAACTAAATAATGAAAAACTATGTACGACCTTATCGGAGACATTCACGGACACGCTGACGAACTAGAGCAACTCTTACAAAAATTGGGCTATACCAAAGATACTAATGGAGCTTTCCAATATTGCTACTAGCAAAGTCATATT
This sequence comes from uncultured Saprospiraceae bacterium, assembly GCA_964352225.1. Classification (GTDB taxonomy): domain Bacteria; phylum Bacteroidota; class Bacteroidia; order Chitinophagales; family Saprospiraceae; genus CAJQQY01. Next base: position 8,345 of record CAYGRM010000006.1, read on the forward strand.
TGAAGCAGACGATTTTGTTAACGGATTATAAGAGTTAAGAGGAGAATCTAATGTTTATAAGGGATCTACACATGTAGATGTTTGATCTACATGTGTAGAGGATTAGTTTACGAGTGTGGATAATTAATCAACAAGTATATTTCTTAGAGGAAATAGTGAAAAAATATTCATACCATGTGCAAACACAAATACGAAATAGAATTATTCCAAGCTCCTAAAACTTGTTATCTCCAGCAGGTTTATGTCGATTACTATGATGAGTTGGGTAAGTTGAAGTTACCTCTTGATGAAGAGGGCTATTGTCTATTTCATAGTACGAATGAAGAATGGAAGTTAGAAAATAAATTTGAGATCCACCTCCAACGGATACTCCATTTAATGCTTGAAGTTAATGAATTTAAAGATGTTGATTTACGAGGAATTGAAGTCGTATCAAAAAGTGAAAAAGGAATAGAATGGAAAGGGATGACGACGATTAAGCCATTGAATTTATGTAGTGCCCAGTTTCATACTTCACTAACTTTTGATCATTGCCATTTTGGAGGAGAATTGTATTTAGATAAGGCAAATATATTAGGTGTTTGGAGTGTAGAAAATACAGTTTTTTCTACCAACTTTACCGCTATTCAAGGAACAGTATTTCAAAGTAATGTCTACATGAAAGAAGTTATTTTTTATGATTTATTTGATATGCAGGATGTGATGTTCTTAGGTCAAATTAATCTTAATGCAGTAACATTTAATGGATATGCTAATTGGGACAGAGCTGTTTTCAATAGTGAAAAAAATTCGTTTTCCTATTTTCAATTTAATATCGGAAGTAATGCAAATGCAACATTTAGAGAAACAGAATTTCACAATATTGTCCAATTTGAAAATTGTGTATTTGAAGGCGATACTCAGTTTGTAGAAACTTTATTCAAAAAAGGTGTATTTATTACTAAGCCAAAAATAAAAGCTAATGTTTCCTTTCGAGGAAAGTCAGAGGAGGAAAGGATGTTTCAAGATGAGGTTGAAATGACTATTGGAAGATATAGTTTTCATAATGCTGCGCAGTTGATTTTTGAAAATACTGATCTGACTCTTTTGGATAATAAAACCAAAACCAAGCTTACTGACTTAAAAGCTAACCGCCTAATTGTATTAGGAAAAGGAACTATTGTTTTTAGAGTGAGCTTGGAAGAGCGTTATCGGTATAGTGAACTTGATGAGATTTTTATTCATGACCTTCTTCAAACCATTCGCCAATACTTCAAACAAAAATTAAAAAAGTATTTTGAAATTATTCTTACTAGAGAAGAAGATGATCTTATTGTCACTTTTGTAACTGATGATTTTAAAGATGCAAATGAATTCCAAAAAGCAAAAGATAAACTTATCGAAGAACTCGCAACTAAGATGGGAAGCGAAGTTCAAGATGCAGTTGAAAACTACTTGCATCATAAATTTGAAAACCAAATCCAAACAACTATTCAGCATACCATTGAACAAAATATTGCTCCAAAACTAATTCAAGGAATTCTTGGAAAGGACAATTTGAAAATAGTTTTAAATTCTCCACAAGTAAATAAAATACATGCCCAAACCCTTACAATCGGAGAAGTAAGAAATAGTAATTTCTACATTGAAAAACTAGCGGGTATGCAAAATGAACCTGTGTTTAAAATGAATGATGTGCAGTTCAATGAATTAAAACTTCAACTGTCGAATATTAATGATGATAAGAAATGGACAGAGTTGAAAGAATTGTTGACTGCCATTCAAAAAGATGTTGTTGCTCCAAATGAGTTGATTCCTTTTTTAGGAGAGTGCGGTGTTTCGATTGGGAATAATTTGAGTGCGGGGATTATTTTTATTTTTTTGCAATATTTATTGATGGGTGGAGGGTAGTATATAGCGATTATCTACATGTTTGGATTCAATATCTACAAGGGATCTACACTTATAGGTAGAGTATATGGATAAGGTTTAAGGATTGAGGCCAGACTATTTGGGAGTTCCCAGTATTCGTTGCACCTGTCAGAGAGGTACATTTATTAAAAGAAGGATTAAGACCTTCATTGCTGTGCTGAGTAAGTTCCTCGACAAAATTATTCTATGGTTTCTCTATCTTCGCTACCGTAAACCAAAACGCTTATCGATGCAAATAAAAATAAAATAACACCGATCTCATTCCTGTCCTTCCCCTCCCGAATCTAGAGTTGATACTCATGAAAGGGTCACTAGGGAACATTTTTTATAATGGCGTTTCACTAATTTATTATAGGTTCTTTTTTGAGTTTTTGAGATGACTAAGAGGCTATCTCAGGACGATACATGGTCTAAAACCCTCACAGCAGTTTATAAAAATTTTGACTTTCGATGATCTAGTTATGCAATGCGGTCGAGGAGTGCTTGGAATGTCTTAGTACATCCATGAATGTCAGAGATTGCAAAACGTCTCATGATTTTTGAAATATTTAAAATACAATTTGAACTAGCATTGAAAAATTCAATGTGTCAAAAAGTAAGAATGTTAAAATGAAATTTAAAGAATTGGGAATAGATAGGTGCCTCTGTGAAAAGAGGCTAGGCTCATTTCAAAAAGGAATTGTCGAAAGTGAAATGGTAAGTTTTCATTGTTGTAAATGTATTGTTATGCTTTCGGTTGTGATAACAATATTTCTAAATATGAGATAGGGAATTCATTCCCTATGAATCTATTATTTTTAGAATTAATAATCCGGAATGAAGATTAGAAATCTATCTATTTTTGAAATTACACTTTTTCTTCTTACCTTTTTTGAAGTTTTAAAAACCATATGTTACAAAAAACTCTTACTTCCCCAACATGTACCTTCCCCGTATCATATTATTATTTTTTACTTTCCAATGTTTCTGGCTCTCCGCCCAAAACCCCCATCCCTATTTTCGCAATTACACGACCGATGACGGACTCCCCAGCTCCGAGGTTCATTACTGTATTCAAGATACAGCCGGCTATATGTGGTTTGCCACAGATAATGGATTAAGTCGGTTCGATGGTTATGAATTTAAAAACTATGGTCCACGGGAAGGCTTAAAACACAATGTTGTTTTTTATATGCAACAAGATCCGGAAGGAAAAATATGGCTGGCGACCATGCATGGCCATTTGTATTATATTGATAAAGATAGTATCCACGCTTTTGCACAAAACGCTGTTATTGAGCAAACTAATATTCCTTCCTATTTTATCAGAGACTTTTATATCAATACGGATGGTACCAAATATTTGAGTATTCCAAACCATGGCATTTTACAATTTTCTTCCGATGGTACTTTTTACTCCATTCTTCCAAGCCGACCTGAAACGCCTGTTTTAGCTATCCAACTTCGCAATAGATGGATGATCGGCAGTCAGTATGTTAGCGATTCTTTAAGGCAACCTTTTTGGAATTCGGTAACTCAGACTTATCATAATGAGCCTATGGAGATCATGGCAGACTCCATTTATTATATGGATAGCATTCATTTCAACAAAAGATATATATCAAGTGGAAAATGGTTAATGCAATTGAAAAACAAGCAACTATTAGCATTAAGTGCCTCCATTTTATATGAAATCAATGGAAAAAATATTGCCTGGAGAAAAAATGTACCCTTTGATTTGGAGCTCAAATCCTTTACTCAGGACTCTAAAGATAGGCTGCTTTTGGGACTACATCGAGGGAAAGGAATCAGAAGATATAAAAATACAGATGCCTTTCGCTTCAATAATTTCGAACAATTTCTGGATGGAATTTCTGTTTCCCATATTTATGAAGATCGACGGGGCGGCTACTGGATTAGTTCTATTGAGAATGGTGTCTTCTTTTGTCCTGATTTTGATTTAAAGATTTATGACCAATCTGCCGGTTTCCCAAACTACCATATCGTAGCATTGGATTTTAAAAACGAATCACAGGTTTTTATCGGTTTCCGTGATGGTCAGATCATTTTATTTGACCTTTTGAATAATCATATCAAAAAACTTCCGCCAATATCCAACAACATCCTAAATGATTTGCTTTTTGACCAAAACCGACAAGAACTTTGGGCAACTAATAATCGACCCAATATCTTAAAAAACAATAAGTGGATAAATTTTCTCCCGCCTTATAACAGGCAACCTATTCTTGGAAAAAGATTGACGCTTAGTAGAGATCGTAATTTACTTTGGGGAGGAAGTCATCTGGGATTTGGGAGTATGGAACTCAATACCAAAGGGTCATTTTTTTTATCATTTGATATTGGGGTTCGCCAACGTACGTTTCGAGTTTGGGAAGATCAAAGCCACCGGATTTGGGTGGGAAATGTCGATGGTTTTTTTGAGTTAAAAAATAATCAATTGGTTCCTCCTCAGACATTTCATCACGCATTTTCTATCCGTACGGAAGACATTGGAGAATTGTCCGATGGAACTTTAGTGCTCGCTACCAAGGGCGAAGGAATTGTATTATGGAAGGAAGACTATTTTCATCAAATCACTTCGAGTGATGGATTAACTTCAGATATGCTTGAAAACGTTTTTGTAGATGAGCAGAACCAGATTTGGGCAGGTACGCTCGAAGGTTTGAACAAAATAACCCGAAAAGGCGAAGCATTTTTAGTTGAAAAATATACCACCTTTCATGGTTTGCCTTCTAATGAGATTACTAGAGTCACCGCTCACCAAGGGCAAGTATGGGTAGCCACTACCAAAGGCTTGGTGCAATGGAAAAAAAAGGAACAATCTGACCTTTCAACTCCTCCGATTCTAGAAGCCATTCTGGTTAATAATGAACCTTATGATTTTCCTGAAAAATCCAACCTAACTTATGAGCAAAATGATTTGGAAATTCATTTCTTGACCATCAATTATAATCAAAATGGAAAAATCCCCTACCGCTTTCGATTGAATAATGACGAATGGAATTATACTCGAAACCGTTCGGTCAACTTCGCAGACCTCCCTCCCAATGATTATCAATTTGAGGTTCAATCGCAAAATGAAAATGGAGTGTGGAGTGCATCGAATATTTTAAATTTTCAAATTCGTCCAGCCTTTTGGCAAACGTGGTGGTTTATTTTATTATCAGTAAGTACAGCGATAGGCTTAGTCATTTTGATTTATCGCAAGCGGTTGCAACAAGTAAAGCGTGAAGCACAAGTGGAAAAAGAAATGAACGAACTGCAACGAGCTGCCCTTCGTGCGCAGATGAATCCGCATTTTATTTTTAATTGTTTGAATTCGATTCAAAATTTTATTGTACAAAATGACTCGTCGAATGCTACCCGGTATTTATCCAAATTCGCACAATTGGTGAGAGGTACTTTGAATGCTTCGATGGAAGAAAGGATTCCGCTACAAAATGAAATTACAATGTTAGAGAATTATTTGAATTTGGAAAAATTACGGTTTAAAGACAAGTTTAATTTTACCATTCAAGTAGATCAGCAATTGGATCTTTTTGAAACCACCATTCCTCCACTTTTGACTCAACCTTTTGTAGAAAATGCCATCCTGCATGCTTTTTCAGAAAATAGTAAAACCGGACAAATTCAAATTGCTTTTTTGAAAAAAAATGAGACGCTGGAAATTAATATTCAAGATAATGGTATTGGTATTTTTGAATCTCAACAACAAAAAAAATCTACCGAATCTACTACTCACAAAGGTGTAGGGATGCGTATTTCTCAAAAGCGTTTGGAACTCGCTGATTCGTTGAACGAATTTGAAGTGAGCGAAATTAAAGATGAAAATGGCAAAGTGATCGGGACTTTAGTTAAATTGGTTTTGGGTATTTAACTTAGAGCCCTTTTATAACCTATCTGCCTGATGGTGATGGTTATTTGTCCAGCACCGCCTCCAACGTTTTTTTACCTACATGAAAGACACTATTCCTGAGATTACTTACTTCTCCATACAACACTTTACTATCCTTAGCTTGAATGATTGCCTTCAGTTTCATATTTCTTTCTTCATAATAAATCACCGCATAGCAAACGTCCTCTTTTTGTTCTTCAATCGCTTTCCAGATTTCGGCCTGATCTACAATTTTCATCTCATATTGGTACACTCCTCTCAGCGCTTCTTCACTATTTTTTTTCCTATCGGACACATCTTCTTTAGCGATCAGTAAAGTTTTCTTTTTGATCTGTCCTTTATTTTTATTAAATCTTTTGATCATTGGTCTTGGATTATTATCTGCAAAATCCATCTTGACTGCCGTATGACAATAATTATTGAGTAGCTGAACAGCTTTAATCAATTCTGCCTTGGTCGCTCCATTTCTATCCATCGCTTCAAAAAAGCGGGCATAACGCCAATCGATTGTTTTTTCTGTGCTAAACTTTATGGATATCCATTTTTGTTTTTCTTTTGCTTCATCTGCTTCCGTTCTTTGTTCCAGATATTCCCAATATTTTTTAGGCATCAAATTCACCGCCGCGATTGAATTGAGTCTTGACATATCATTGGTTTTCCGCTTAAGTTTTTTCTTGTGGGACATAAATAACCCTAAATTAAAATGCTCGTAGGTGGCAATGGTATTAGGCCCCCTATCCACGGTAATATGATAAAGTTCCACATAAGATAATCCGGGATCAGCAGGTAGCGATTGGAGCTCTTTCTGATTGGTGAAGCGATAAGGGGTAAAGGTCCAATATTTTTCAACAGCATCTTTTAGAGCATCATTAAATGCAGTATGACCTTCGACTAATGCAAAAAGGGTTTCGGTATTTTTAAGTTCCTTTACTTCATTACTACTTCCGACACCATATTGTGCAAAACTTATGGACGGAAAAATTAAACACAAAGCAGTAACCATTATCAATTTCATAACATTCATTTTACATTTTTTTAAGTTTGATAATTTTATCCAATTCTATTTTAAATTGAGGAGCATTTTGTGAAATAAATAAGTCTTCTGCATCTCCATTACTTTTGATTTTCAATCCTTTTCGATCTAAGTCAAACAATAAAAACTCTTCTACTTTATTGATCTTTTCAATGGGGATGGTTAACTCAATTTTACTTTTGGTAAAATCTTTAAATTGAAAATGAACTATATTTTTATAAAGTTCAAGCTCCCCAGATAGTTGCTTAGCCCCATCCCAAAGGTATGCAGGTACACTTATGATTAACCCATCTTTATTATACTCATTCATTGAAATAATTTTCTAGAAAAAATTGAAAAAATTTAGAGCAAACACGGGCAACTAAATGGTTGCCCGTGTACTGTTCAAAGATCAAGGAGTTGTTTTGACAATTCGTTCGTGGTACCATCCTTTTTCCGTATTGCCAATTTCGATGAGGTATACACCTTCGGCAAAGCGGTCCATTTTCAAGTGATGGAGAGAGATGCCTTGGTCAAGGATTCCATCTTGCAATACTCTACCCCATAAGTCGTAGATTCGGTAATCCAATCTGTCGGTTATTGGTTCTGAGAATTCTACTACCAAATTACCCGAAGTTGGATTGGGATAAAGGTTGATTTCATTTTGAGGAGATACCTCTTCCGTTCCGACAATAATGTATTCAAATGGCTCTAAGCAAACATCATCAATTTCAATTCTAGACTTGAAATCTGGCAATTCCGATTCATTTTCAATGTGTAAGGTCAAATATTTTGTTCCACTATTTAACATTTCATCTATTGGAAATGTAATAAATATTGGAATGGTATCTATTACAATTACATTTGGAGGAATAGTGTCTATTACAATTATATTTGGAGGAATAGTATCCACCACAATAATATAAGGAATAGTATCTGTATAACAACAATATGTAATAGGAATTTCATCACAATTTCCTACGCAATTCAGACCATCCTGAGGCACATCTGAAATCCTTACTTTTATTTGAGTATTCGCATGTAACTCCGTGGGATCAATAAGCATATTCATACTCAAAGAATATTGGCTCGCTCCACTCAATTCGACTAGAGTGCTAATACCGTCACTTGTGATCTTGTTGCCACTCAATGCCATGGTGTATGGAGCCGATACTCCTTCGTTATCCATTATTTCGGGTGATCCAAATACATTAGACCAGCCGGCAGTACTTCCACCATTACCTAATACTCCTGGAGTAGTGGATTGAGTAAAACCAGGATTATCAATCAATGGATTATCACAGCTATAAGTCGGGGGACCGCACCTTATTCTGACACGCTGACACCTTTCTTCTTCCTCGCATTGGATTCCGTTATCCAAAGTTCTTTGTACAGTCATACATACGGTATAGCTTCCTGGGCCTTCCAAAGAAAAATCATAAACAATTGGATCATTACCTAAAGTGGAACCCATCGTCGTGAATCCAATGGATCCAGGTACTCGATACTTCCAAGTGACGACATCACATTCATCATCCAAAAAGAAGGAAGGCACCAATGTATTGCTGCATCCAGATAGTTGATACACATCAAATACTGAAGCAGGTGAAGGGGGGAGAATTGGATTTTCACATACACAGTCCGGGCTGCAGGATGGCATGGTGAATGCCAGCTGGCAAGTGCAATAGGAATTCCCGCATTTGGCTTTTAGCTTCAACTTGTAATTTCCTGAAGGAGGATACGGAATATTATTGATATCAAAATGATAACTGTTCCCGGAACCACCATTCCATCCTATCACAAAACCATCTGCATATGCAGCGGTACTTCCGTCCTCAACAATTTCCCAGGTTACTACCCCACCACAAGTGTCTGTACAATTAAAGTTTCCGTGGAAATAAAAATCATCCCTTTTATTCGGACATTCGAATACAACTGGGTCAACATTACCACAATCAATCGGAACTTCATATGGAAGCTGCCCCAGGAATCCGAACGAAAGCCATTGCCATCCATCGCACCCACATCCTAAAGGACAATCCATGTCCACAACTCGCTGGATAATATGAGTAAAACAAGTATCCCCATCTGCGCTGATTTCAACTGCGGTGATATTGATCGTATAAACACCTGTACCTCCGTAGGTATGCATTGGCATGGATCCAGAAGCAAATGATCCATTGGTAATACTACCATCTCCCCAGCTAATCCCCAGGATTTCATCACACGCTGGAAGATCTCCAATATTTACCGTTGCTTTACAAAGGTCATGATCGACATCGACAGTTACAGCAGCTTCCACCGCTGCTACAAAGTCCATTTCGTCTTGACAACAAGGCGGTATATCCTCCATGATAATAATAATCTGAACACATTGGTCAGAATTGCCACAAAAATCTGTAACTACCCAAACCCGCTCAACCACTCCGTTGCAAAGGTCTCCAGAAATCAGGTTGTCTGTAAACGTAACTGTAGGATTTGGATCACAAAGATCATTGACAGCAGGAAAGCCTCCTGTATTGTTGGGGTCATTAATATCAACAGAGCAATCCACATTTACCTCAATTGGGCAAATAATGGAAGGGGATTGAAAATCCTTTACAAAAATATTAGCCATACATTGCGCTGAATTACCCGAATCATCAGTAGCGGTGTAGGTAACCTGAACAGTAGTATTGACCATACTGCAATCAAAGGTATTGACATTTATTGTTTCTGAAAATATGCTGCAATTATCGTTTGCATTTCCAATATCTGATGCTGAAAAAGTCACCGAACCACTACCTACATCAACCGTAAAATTATTACAGCTTATTAGGGGGGCTTCCACATCTTCTACACACACTTGTGTAGCACATTGCTGTTGCAATCCACTTATTGAACTTTCATAAGTCCAAATCAAACTAGTACATCCTACTTGAAATGTAGTTTGATTTGGGGCAGAAATCAAATTCCATTCTGTACAATTTCCTGATAATGTTGGTTGACCATAAGTGACTCCGGTCGCTATACATTGTCCGGGATCAACATTGACCGTAATATCCGGGGCACAAGTGATAGTACAAGTTTGTGCAGGATCACAGAAGTTTTGATCTAAACCCAAATCTGAAACCGAAGCGCTTGCACCAACGGGCGTGCAATCCCATGAATTAACGGTTCCTGCCTGAGGAGTTACCTGATCAACTAAAATGAGTGCAGTATCTGTCATCTCCTCCTGTACACAATTGCAATTATTTAATTGCCCGTCCACATCTGTTTTGGCTGCCCAAAGTCTAACGCCCTGACCGGAGGGGACACCATTTTCCAGATATTGTTCTCCTACCATGTAGCAGCCATTATCAGGCGTCCGCACCATATTAAAGCAAAACGAAAAATCAAATGTGGGATCAGTATATCGCTTGGTCCAAAGCAGATCTCCTACATCAGTAGTTTTGATCAAAAAACTATTCACTCTACCATTATTATGATCGGAGTATCCGGCAATCACCATGTCTGAATTATCCATAATCGCCAGGGAGCGAGGAATGTCCTTTTCGTTGCCCAAATCAAATTTATCCTGCAAATCGTAGGATTTAACAAAACCTATAAACCCCACGGAGAATCCCGAGGGATTAAATGGAAGTATTGACATCAAAAAAACTTCCGTATCTGATGTGTTCTCTTTACTTCCCGTAATAAATAAAAAATTTCCCTTTTGTTTGATATCCATCGGTTCTTCTCTCGTTTGAATATTTGCATCCAAATCATAAGTCATAAAATCCGTTATAGGATCGAGGTTGTTGTCCAAAATAAGGTAGTACGGATTATTTCCAGAAGGTCCCGTCCGTCCCGTGATCGCAAAAGCAGCTGCAAAACTAGAAGTCATATTGGTGATCGGCGTCATCGCTGAAACCGTCACAGGATTATTACCTAGTGTAATCACTTTGGACTCAATACATTCAAAATCAGATAAAGAAAAAAGTTCTATCGCTGTTCCCGGATCGCCATTTTGAACGACCACCGTAATTTTGCCGGTAGCCGGGTCATGATGAATCCCGCGGGCAAAGCGTTCCGGAGCATTAATGTTATCCAATTCTTGCGACCAAATCACTTCTCCCACCTCATTGAGTTTAAAAATCAATACTTTTTTTTGAGGCCCTGCTTCAGTATAAGTTGCAACAGCAACATATCCATCAGGCATACCGGTAGCAGTTAGTACTTCCACCATATTTAAGCCATGCAGACTGGTGTTGGTGAAAAAATTGATCTGGGTAGAAAAATCAAAAGACAACTCTTTGGGAGGAAGGATATGATGGCCTTGATCGTCCAATTTTGCAAAAACCAAATTAGATAAAGAAGTATTGGGGGTACCTTTTTCTTTAAATCCTAACAGCACATATTCACCATTCTGATTCATGAGTCCTTCCGTCGCAAAATCAATATGAGCAATGTCCCCCGGTTGCATGGTGGTACTAAAGGTATTGTCCGCTAAATCGTCGCATTCCTCTTCAATATAGAACGTTGCGTTGGTAATGTCCATCGAAGCAATACCATCGGTCAACATATCCAATTTAGTTAGCCAGATATTCTCACCCACTTCTGCACTAATTCTGACCTCATCGCCGACGTAACTCGTTCCATTCATCGACATATTTTGATCGTCGGGAAATATTAAAATATTCGTGTACTTGGTCAAGCCGGGTTGCTTAGTTTTATGAGCCGATGAACTATGCCAGTCTTCTACAGTTAGCGATGTGACACTACTAGACTCCATGACCAAGTTGCCATCATTAAAAATTTGATAAAGTGGATTATTATCTCCAACCGGAGTAAAATCTGCTGAAATTTCTTTCTCTCCCGAAAAAATATTGCAGTTGATTTGAACATAACCGATGTCTTGCTCCTGTCCACCCAATGATAATTTACCCTGAGTATGCAATTTAATCAAAGGATCATCACCGGGAAGGGTATTGATATTTACGATACCAATCCAGTCAAAATCATATTCCTTTTCATCTATTCCCAAGATGGTCTCCTCCAAATCTGCCCGAATCCCATCATCCCCGCCGCCGTCCATATCTTGCAATTTGAGCAAATAACCATCTTGCTCTCCCACCGGACGCGTACTCCCCAAAGCATGAAAAAAAATCGCATCCTCAAACATCGCAATCCGCTCTACCGATACCTTATAGTTATTGGTCTGCGCCGTTCGCATTTCTATTTTTGTAACTGGATCATCATTAGGAATAATGTCAAGTGGTCTTACAAAAATTACCCAGCCTCCTTCCAGATCCATCCCTGATTCACCGGGAGGAATAAATGTAATTTCTCGTTTATCGCTTCGGGAGCTATTATAAGTCTTAACAGTAGAAAATGCATCGAAACCGATGATATCACCGAGATTAGGCGGACTGATGGAAAAGGCAGGCGTGTTGTTGGCTACCGTATAATCATAGACCAGCTCATTCGTATTATCGTACACTTCTACTTTTATTTCACTTGCTCCAATACCGGAAGCATCGTAGGTGATTTCTACCCGGGGCGTCCCGCTGTTATTGAGTACTTCCTGTTTTTCTATTAAAAAGTCGGTAAATATACCCGAGGATTCCTGCCGGTATTTCCATTCGACGTAGGCGCCGTGTGGTAAAGTATTCGGATCGGGCAGGTCGGCACGATAGCCAAAGCCTCGGGTGAAATTGATCCACATGTCTAAGCCATCATTGCCAGTATCTCCGATGTTGGAGACTTCCAGAACGGGGTCAGTTCCGGAGGTGTTGGTATTGGTTGTGGCGCTACCGATACAGTTGTGCCACAGCCCATCAAAGAAAAAACTACCTAATGTGGACGAATTATTAAAAGATAAACAGCATAATAATCCAATAATAAGAATGGAAGAATTGAGGAGGACATTTTTTTTCATGATTGGTTTTTAGACGCTATGAGTTATTGATAATAAAAATTAGAGAGATTTTGAGTTTCCCTAAAATTAAATTAAGCGATCCTATCTCCAATTGCTGCCCCACTTATTATTTGGTTATCCCTTGATGAAATTCGGTTATTGCTAATTATTTTTTGGGAGCTAATAGCTTTTTCTTATATTTAATAGACTATTTGGAAACCCAAGATGTATGGTAAATGCGATTTGAATCATAAACATCAAAAACTATCTCAATAGATGAACCCACAACATCCTTTCAGGATAGTTATCATCGATGATGAACCTGATGCAATAACTATCATCAAAACCTTTCTTACTGCTTACTGCCCTGATCTGAAAGTGGTGGGCGAAGCAACAGATGTTCCTTCTGGAGTATCAGTCATTCGCCATCAGAATCCACACTTAATTCTTCTCGATGTTCAACTTGGTAAGACCACTAGTTTTGATATTTTAGATAAGTTTGACCAACCCAATTTTCGAGTCATTTTTACCACAGCTCATGACCAGTTTGCCCTCAAAGCTTTTCAGTATAATGCGATGGACTATATCCTAAAACCCATCGATCCTGACGCCTTAATCAAGGCCGTTGACAAAGCAAAAAATGCTATCCAAAAAGACCTTCTATTTGATCAACAGTTAGGAAATCTGATGCAAAATATCAAAACCAATACTTTTGATAAGATTACCTTGTCGACTTCCGAAGGATTAGTCTTTGTGGACTTAAAAGACATTCTATATTTAAAATCCGACGTTAATTATACTCAATTCTTTTTGAAAAAAGAAGGAAAGATTTTAGTAAGTAAACCGCTCAAAGATTATGAAGAATTATTGCCTATAGATTCCTTTTTTAGGATTCATCAATCTTATATCGTCAATATTCAATTCGTCATAAAGGTATTGAAAGAAGATGGAGGGTATGCGTTATTGAAAAATGGAAAGAAGGTTCCTATTTCAAGAAGGAAGAAGGACGCTTTTTTGAATTTATTGATGAAGTAATAGGCTAAATGAGCCATTCAAACTTTGAAAAAAGCTAAAACCTAATAATGATGTTGTTAGGGTCTTACCTAAATACTATTTCCATCCTTTGTTAAGCTCAAAATAAAATTTATAAGGATTTGTTTATCCATTTAGATAAATAGATCCTTATAGATTTTTTAATTAAATGGTTGTAACCTTAATCTCCCAAAAAATAATTTAGGATAACCAAATATCATCAAATGTACACCAAATAATAAGTGCCCAAATAGTTAGATGGAAAATCTACTAAATTAATATCAAGGAAATTCTAGCTTCCTTTTTAATTCTGCAGTATGAATCAAAAAAACAATTATCAAAAAAAATATATTAAGATATGATGTCTTTTTAGAATACCTAAGAACAATTAACCAAAATGAAAAAATGTAAATTAAATAGTCTCTATCTTAAACTTTTCTTTTTTGTAAATGTATTGTTTACAGGTACACAATCTTTCTCTCAAGACATCATTCCACCAATTATTTCTCCGTATGATTGTATTTCTGCAGTAGATATTTACAATTGTACGATCCTTAATAACAATACATCTACAAATCCTAATATCTTCATCCAAGGAGAAGTTTTTTATGGTACTTCTCAAAATACTCTTCAACTATTAGCTAGTGGTCAAACCTCTAATTTTACACTCCCAACAGGTGCTTTAATTATAAATAGATTCAATTCAAGAACACTTCTAGAGCCCATCGAATCACAAATTTTAGATAACGATTTCGAGTCATTACTTTTTAACACCAATTGCCTTTCACCAGGAAGTTATGAAATATGTATCCGTTTAATTGATTTTGAAATTCCAATGACCTCAGATGGTAGTTATAATGTAATAAGTAGCCTTTGCTATAATTTTGAAATCCAAAGTGCGACTCCTTTATTACTAGTAAGTCCATTCAATGATACCAAAGTGGATTTAGCAATGCCGTTGTTTACTTGGACTCCTGTTTTGCCTTCCATCGATGGGGGCAATTATCATATTAGCTTATTTGAAATATTAGGTCACCAATCTCCTTTTGAAGCAATACGATCCCAACCTATCTTTTTTGAAGAGCGTGGAATATTTACAAACATATTTCAGTATCCCCTAGCTACTCGTCAATTGGAAGAATGCAGAAAATATGTATGGAAAGTAGATTATGAAACCAATGCCGGACGAATCATCACAAGCTCTGAATTTTTTGTTTTTGAAACTGTTTGTAATGAAAAAGAAAAAGAAGCTAGTGATGAAGATGAATACATAGAAGAGCCTGTTTTTCACCAATTATTTACTGAACTCAAAGGCGATTACATTTCAATCAAATCTCCAGTACTAGCATTTAAAATAGATAATAGATATGGCTCAAGAAAAAAGGTTACCTATTATTTGTTAAATGAAAAAGGGGAAAAAGAAATCCCTGAAAATGGACTATCCATTTATGGAAATGAAAAAGGAAAACCTTTGCTACAATCAGGAGCTAACTTCTTTCTCTTAAACCTTGAAGAAGCTGGATTGAAATCAAATCAGAAATATACCTTGGTATTAGATGGGCTCAAACGACGACTTTATCTTCGGTTTTATGTCAAAGAAAATCAAAAATAGTGATGTCTAAATATTTTAAAAGTCTATTGTTTTTCATGATTTGCCTGTTTGCTTGTCAGGAGAGGACGATAACTCCTGTGGAATATGTCAACTGGATTCGGTCAGAAAATAATGGTCTTTTGGTTAAAAAAGAAATGGGAGATTTAACTTATTCAATTCAATTCAAACCATTGACTTATTTAGCCTTATTAGAACATGGTCCCCAAAATATAACTAAATCTAATATAACTGATTTAACCAAATCTTATGAAGGACTAGAATATTACACACTACAAATCAAAGGACCTGACCACGTAAATGATTTGTTATCAGCAAACTTACCTTCACCCGATGATTACGCAGAAAGACTAGAATATCTTTCTTTCGACTTTCAAAATGATATTTTTCTGGCTAGAGGAATAGATACTTTACGATGTCAGCTTTTTCACTTTGAACGTAACTATGGTTCTATGCCTAAACTAGATTTTATGTTAGGCTTTGAACCTGATAAAGAAAATAATTCAGATCGGTCAATTTTATTAGTTGATCGAACCTACGCAAAACAAGTTATTACCCTAAATATTTCAAAAAACGCAATCGATCAAATACCAAATCTAAACTTATGATACTTCAATTTGCCTCCCGACGAAAAAAGAAACTTGCTTGGCTCCTGATCCTAATTATTAGCATTGAGTTTGTGATACCTGTACGAACATTGGCACTAACAGGTGGTCCTTCTCAACCTGAAATGAATAGCTTTGAACCATTTTCTACTGATCAGATGGTGGATATTTCAACGGGTAATTTTGTTTATAATATTCCTTTATTGGAAGTAGGAGGATATCCTATTAATCTAGCATACCATTCAGGTATTACTATGGATCAAGAAGCTAGTAGTGTTGGCTTAGGCTGGAATATTAATCCTGGGGTAATTAGGAGAAGTGTTAGAGGGTTACCGGATGACTTTAGTGGAGATATAATTCAGAAGGATTTTAATATGAAGGATGATGTGACGATTGGAGCGAAATCTAATGCAAATTTACAAACGTTTGGGATTAAAGAGAATAAAATTACCACTAATGGACCTTTTTCGTTAAGTGCTAGTTTAGGAGCTTTTTATAATAATTATAGAGGGTTAGGTTTTGAATTTTCTTTTAGCCCCTCTATAAGTGCCGGCGTAAAATCTGGAGATAAACTTGTTGCGGGGATTCAAGGTTCAGCTGGACTTGGACTTTCAGTCAATTCTCAGCAAGGCTCTACTCTTGCCCCTTCTTTAAGTTTTTCAGTAAATGTTAGCAATACAGAAAATCAAAACTTAAAACTAGATCTTTCTGCTTCTACTCCAATTTCATCTAGACAAGGATTAAAGCAATTAAATTTAAGAACTAATATGGGATATAGTGATGAAGTACAATATTCAGGAAAAGATAAAAAAGGAATTTTACATGAGGGGGAATTTAAACGTAAAATACCAATTGTAGATAGAACTGCCAATTTTTCCTTTGTAGGTTCTACACATATTCCAACATTCAGCCAATCAATGATTAATACCTCATCTACTTTTTCTGGAACATTAGGACTAGAAATAAGTGGTGCTCATCCCAATGTAGGACTTACAGGTTACAAGAGCACACAAAAAATATTAACTGAAATCGATGATGAGCGTGAATCCTACGGTACTTTGTACGCCCACATCGGTACAACAAAAGAAAAAGCACTCCATGATTTTCAACGAGAAAAGGATATTCCGTTTAAAGAGGAAGCAACGCCATCCCTTCCAATTACCATTCGTAACAACGATATTTATTCCTTATCTGGTCAAGGGATTGGAGGGAGCTATATACTAAAACGAGGAGATGTAGGTGTGGTTTTCGATGCGGAGGCAACAAATCGAAGTGATGGTGAAAACCTTGGAGTAGAAGTAGGTGGAGGAAATGTAGCACATGGTGGAACTGACCAATTAAATAATATGGTCAATAGTATTTCGAATAAGTGGAATTGGTACGAAGGAAATCAAATAGCCACTTTTCTTGATTATAAGGATCCTACTAACAGCAAAGCGAACCCTGGTTACGAACCTTCCTATTTTAAAAAAGCAGGGGAATTAGTGGTTGAATCTGATCAAAACTTTTTTGATCAAACTGGAGGGTTCGATGCAGTAAGGGCAGGACTCCAATCAACTGGACCAATGGATGTAGCTACTAAGCCGAGTCTAGTTCGAAATTTTGATTTCGAGCCTAATCAGACTCTCTTAACAAACAAAGTTGCGCGTGCAAAGAGAGAAAGAAGAAACGAAACTATTTCTTTTTTAACTGCAGATGAAGCAGCGACTGCCGCTTTAGAAAAAAAGATTAATAGTTATCAACTTAATGATTTCCCAAATGCTTCACCTGCTTCACAAATTGTAAGAAATACAGGAAACCGCAAATCGCATCATCTTTCAGAAATGACAAGTGTTAGAGCAGATGGTGTTCGATATTTGTATGGAATTCCAGCATATAATAACAGTCAAGAAGAAATAACTTTTAGTGTAGATGGAAGTAATGCCGATTGTCAAACAGGTTTAGTTCATTATTCTCCTGGAGTGGATGATTCAAAAGGAAATACCAAAGGAAGAGAAAACTATTACGAGAATGTAAAGACTCCTCCTTACGCTCATTCATTTTTATTGACCGCGATTTTATCTCCTGATTATACTGACCTCACAGGAAATGGTCCCACTCCTGATGACTATGGTCAGTATACTAAAATTAACTATAGCCGAGTACATGAAAATTATACCTGGAGGATTCCCTATCAACACAATAAAGCTCAATTTAACCCTGGACTTTTGACGGATGACTTGGATGATAAGGGAAATATAATATATGGAAAAAAAGAAGTTTGGTTCATCCATTCTATCCAATCTAAAACACAGGTTGCAGAGTTTCACTATGACTTTAATGAAGATGGGGTAACAGTTGAACAAAGACAAGATGGACTGGGCGTAGCAGGAAAGTCGGGCGGAAAAGATTTGTCAATGCGTCAGCATAAATTATCTAGAATTGAATTGTATTCCTATCCTAATCGACTTGCTTTTGGTACAGGAGCAGTACCTATTAAGGTAGCGCATTTTAAATATCAATATGAAATTTGTGATGGTATTCCAAACTCAGCTAATAATGAAGGAAAACTTACTTTGAAAAAACTATGGTTTACTTATGGTAAATCAAAAAAAGGAAAACTATCACCTTATACATTTGATTACTCTAATAGCAACCCGAATTATAACCTAAGAGGATATGATCGATGGGGATATTATCAAGATAATTTAGCATTAAGTGATTGTCAGGATTTTGCTGGCTTACCCTCAACCGCAGAATATCCTTATGTTAATCAAAAAAATACCAATTATTCCAATTGGGCGGAATCATGGAATCTAACTCAAATTCAATTACCCTCAGGTGGTAAATTAAACGTTAACTACGAACCTCATGATTATGCATATGTTCAAGATAAACGAGCTATGCAAATGTTTAAAATTACTGGTCTAAGTTCTGCTTCCAGTACAACTGTTTTCCCAAATCCAACTTCTCAAATTGAAGACCTCTACACTACTAACGGTAATACCATTTCCAATAAAAATCTAATTTATTTTGAATTACAAGATGACCTTACGGGAACAGAACCTAGTGCAAAAGAAGAATTAAGAAAAAGATACCTTAGCGATATTTTAGAAAAACATTTGTATTTCAAATGTTTGGTGGATGTTGGAGACTATAATGATTACGAATATGTTTTTGGTTATGCTAAAATAAAAGACTTTGGAGTAGCAAGAAGCGGAGGAACAGATTTCACTCATGGGTATGTTCTCTTAGGTGATGTTTGTATAAAAGACAAAGAACCTACAAATTCTTCCTGTGATAAGATAAATCCTATTACCAAGTCAGCAGTTCAATTTGCCCGTTTGCATAGACCTGATGTAGCCTTTAACCAACCCAATATTAATACGTCTGGTTTTGAGCAAGCAGTCTCCGCAATTGCTGGCATGGCAACTAGCTTAGCACAACTTTTTGAAGGCATCAATAAAAATTTGATAGACAAGGGATATGGAAAAAAATTAAGATTGAACCGTTCTTGGATCAGGCTATACAATCCTAATGGGAGGAAAAAAGGAGGAGGTTCTCGTGTTCAAAGTATTAAAGTCACGGATAGTTGGAACCAAATGGCCGGAGGGAATAATACTACTTCAGAATACGGCCAAGAGTATACTTATACCACCAAAGGGAATTTAAATGGAATAAATCAGACCATTAGCTCAGGAGTAGCTGCGTATGAACCATTAGCAGGAGGAGAGGAAAATCCTTTCCGTTTACCTAAATTTTACGATGAGGTTTTTCTATTAGCTCCTGACTTACGACATTATGTAGAGGAACCGTTTGGAGAATCCTTTTTCCCTGCTCCGCGAATCATTTATTCTGAAGTAAAAGTGCAAAATATTGATAAAGCGGGAGTTTCGAAAAATGCAACTGGACATCAAGTATATAAATATTTCACAGCAAAAGATTACCCAACGATTACCAAACGAACATCTCTAAAATATATTCCTAAAAAATCTAAACCATTACTGACCTTTCTCAAAATCAAAGCTGAGAAATATTTAACTGCGTCTCAAGGTTTTGCCATAGAACTAAATGATATGCATGGTAAACCAAAATCAAAAGAAATTTTTGATGGTGGCGGAATGCCTGTCTCATGGATGAAGTATCATTATAATACTGATAATAAAGCAACTGTAATTCATGAGAATGGATCGATTAAAAAGGATGAACAAATTGGAGTTGATTTTCAAATGGTTGCTGATGCTCGTGAAGCTACTACTCAAACTTTTAGTGAAGGAGAACAATTTAACTTAGAGTCTTTTTTGATTGGACCGCCACCACCACTTATAATACCAGTTCCTTTGATGAGCTCAACTAGCTCAATCATTCAATTTCGATCAATGGTAATCACCAAATTAATTCATAGGTATGCTCTACTCGAAAAAGTAACTGCCTTTGATTTAGGAACAAAATCCACAACTGAAAATTTGTTATGGGATGCTGAAACAGGGGAGGTGGTGCTCACTAAAACTTACAATGAATTTAAAGACCCGATTTATAATTTCAAATATCCTGCGCATTGGGCTTATGAAAATATGGAAGGTGCATACCAAAATATTTTGGCAGAGATAGATGGAATTAGCATTAGTTCAAATGGAATAGTTTCAGGGAATACCTCAATTATTTCAAAAGTCAATAAATATATCTCAAAAGGAGATCGATTACTAGTTGATGGATCAAAAGAAGGTTGGGCATACCCTACATCGAGTGGATTTAAATTAATTGATCGTTATGGAAATCCAATTACTTCTGGCAGTAAATTAAAAGTCATCGAATCTGGACATAAAAATCAAGCTACTTTACCTATTGGAAGTATAACATCCAAAAATAATCCATTGGATGCTTTAAAAGGGAATACCTCCTATTTTAATCTTGAAATTCTCAATTCTTCAGCACAAGAGTATTGGGAAAACTGGGGAAGTAATTGCCTAAAATGTGGGGCAAGAAGTCCATTTAATAATCCTTTCATTCATGGCACAGAAGGACGGATGAAACCATTGATGAATTGGATTTATCAAACGGAACGACATCAAGGAATTGGAGTGGCTTCAAACTCAAACACTTCTACAAATATCAAGGAGGATGGTGCTTATACCAATTACTCCCCGTTCTGGATACCACAATCCAATAGTAAATGGCAGCCTAATCGTTCAGATTGGACATGGATAAATAAAAGTACTCAATACCATACTAATGGGTTTGAATTGGAAAATGTGGATATCCTCAATAGACACAGTTCAGAACAAATAGGTTATTTCAATAGTCTTGTTACAGCTGTTGCAGCCAACTCCAAATTAAAAAATATGTTTTTTGAAGGTTTTGAGGATTATGATTATGAAAATTTAATTACGGGTTCTCTTCCGGGAAATTCCTGTTTTATTCCAAAGCATTTTGACATCCAAGAAAGAGTAAAACCTCATGATTTCCAATTAACAAGGGTAAATGCGCACTCAGGCAAATATAGTTTCCAAGTTCCAGCCCAAAAGAAGGTTTCTTGTAATCTAGGAAAAATTAAATCCCAAGCGGCTGCAAATGATCATTTGTGCTCTATTTTTGATCCTGAGGAAGGCAAGTACCATTTAAGCATTTGGGTAAAAAATTCTACTTATCTACCTGCTAGTAATAAGCCTGCATTAGAACTACATACTGATATTCAATCGTTTCCGTTTTTTGCTCAAGGTCCAATCGTCGAAGGATGGCAGCAAGTAACTGGCACATTTGAAATTCCGCCAAACAACCTTAACACACTTGTTCTAGATTTTTCTGGAGATTTAGGCGGAAGAGATTTCGACGATCTTCGTATCCATCCTTATGATGCATCTTTCCGATCCTTTGTATATGATACTCGTAGTTTAAAATTAACCTATGAATTAGACGATCGAAATTTTTATACAAAGTATGAATACGATAAAGAAGGAAGATTAGTACGAATTAAGAAAGAGACGGAACGAGGCATTATGACTGTTCAGGAAAATCGATTTGGCATTCAAAAACAATAGCTCATGGAAAACCAATATTCAATAATTAAACTTTTAAAAGTATTGGGATTACTCCTTATATCTTTTGGCAACAGTCATATTCATGCTCAAAAAGAATTGGCACTTTTAGAATTTGCTCAGATTGGTAAGGCATATGAAAAGTATCCAAATCTTTCCTTTGAAATGGAATATCAACTTTTTCAAAATTTTTCCACCAAAGAAGTGATGGATATTGAAATTGCATCTATTCATAAAAAAGGGAATTGGGTAACTTTTAAAATGGGAGACACCGAACGGCTGTCCAATGAAAAAATGTCTCTTTTTATTGATCACGATTCTAAAATCATGATGTTGGATGAAAGTCGCTTTGCCTTAAAAGACCAGTTGTTTCCAATGGATGCTAAAACAACGCTTTCTCTATGCAATAGTATTTCAGTCTATGATATCAATGAAAAACAGCGAGTAATTGAAATGGAAGTACCGTTAAATGATGTAAGTAAAATCAGGATGACTTACGATAGCAAAAATTATCTCTTAGAACGCATAACAATATTTTACAGGCAAACCCAAATTTGGGAAAATGAAGATGGAAGTAAAACTACTCCAGAGCAACCTCGCCTAGAAGTAAACTATATAAATGTTGAGTTGAACCCCAAATTCAAAAAAGGACATTTTGATTTTAATCGCTTTTGTACGTTAAAGAAAAATCGCTGGACACCGAATGGAAAATGGAAAGATTACCGATTCAATAATTTTTTGGCTTCGACTAAATAAAAATAAAACTAATGAAAAAGAGCATCCAAAAAATTATACTCCTCTCGATTTTAGGAATCCTGCTTCCTTGGCAATCCTTATCGATTATTGAACCTACTATGGTTCCAACAAATGGATCTGTATTTATGAATCAAACAGGGCTAGTCTTCGCATATCAGAATAGAGTAAGTGATTATATTGCAACTAATCAAAACTGGGCAAATGGATTACATGTGAAATCTCTTACAAATTTTGTTAGTCTCTCTATGCATTGGGATAACTTAAAGCATATTGATTTTGGATTTGAATTAGAAGTTCCTGTGATTATAACTCCTCACAATATTAATACTCAAGTTCAACCATCTATTACTAAAACTCTAAAAATAACATACGATCCAAATACAGGAAAACAATACACCCAAATGGATTTGTACAAGTTTGAAGATGGTTATCAAGTAACCCTTTATGTAGATGCGGACAATATTGTATTTAATGTCACTTCAGGTGCAGGCACAAAAGCTCAAGTAGCGGAAGTCATTCGGTTAGAAAATCAAATCATTTTTGAGTACTATAAAGATTTTGATACCAATTTCAAATTGATGCCTAATAATGTAAACATATGGCTTCAAGGTGCAAATGTGAATAATGGAATCGGAGAAGTAAATATTTCATGGATGCCCATTGATGGAGCAGAAGAATATGAAATAATTTGGAAACATATTGATGATTACGATGGAAATGGAGGAACAATATCACCAAGTCAACTGACCGTCGATTTTTCGGATAATTATTCTCAAGTAATTATTGATAATAATAGATACCGGTTTCCAATGACCTATGAACGGGGATATTTACTTTTTTCTGTCAGGGGGATTGGTAGGAATCCTAATAATTTAGAGGAAAGATTGTATGGCTCTTGGTCTTGTGCTGCACCAAGTAGTATTCTTGGATGCTTTACTTCTTCTGTACAAAACTACCAAATCAAAATATATATCCCTGCCCACGAAAGCGATCAACTCAACTGGCAAACCATCTCTTCCTATGCTGAAAATGGTAAACGAAAAGATATCGTTCATTATGCTGATGGTACCAGTAGAGTACGGCAATCAGCCACTCGAATAAATACCGATAATAATGTAATCGTAGGTGAAACTATTTACGATGCCCAAGGTCGAGCAGCAATTGAAGTTTTGCCCACTCCAACTGATAATATGGTATTACGGTTTAGAAGTAATTTTAACCAAGTTTCTGCAGGTAACCCTTATGATTGGAATAACTTTGATATTGATGCTAGTTGTACTTCAACGACTGACCCTATGGTTAATATATCAGGGGCTTCACAATATTATTCTGTCAACAATCCAGACAAAACAGGACTAAGAGCCTATATCCCTGAAGCCAATGGGTATCCGTTTACCCAAGTTCAATATACTCCTGACCTAACTGGTCGTATTCGAAAACAAGCCGGGCCTGGAGGAACTCATTATATGGGGAATCCTGACCACACGGAAACCAAATACTTTTTTGGTACACCATCTAATGAAGAACTCGATCCTTATTTTGGAAATGAAGTAGGCTTTGCGGAAAACTACAAAAAGAATATGGCGATGGATGCCAACGGGCAGATCAGTTTAAGCTATGTTGATTTAAAAGGTAATACCATTATGACTTCCTTAGCTGGGAACCCACCTAACTCCATGGATCCTTTGGCAAGTTATCAAACTCAAAATATGCAAATTGACTTGTTGGCTTTTGATGAAGTGGATTCTGTGGATTATAGTTTGACGACCCAATATAATATCCTGGTCAATACTGCTGGTAATCATGCTTTCGAATATATCGTTGAAGGCGCCCAATTCACAGATGGTTGTATGCCTGTTGGCACTTGTTATGATTGTGTATATGATTTTAAAATAATTGTTACTGATCCAGATAATTGTGGAGATACTTTATTTTACGATTCGACAACTGTTGGAACACTCTATGATCTTTCCCAATCTCCACAGGTGTTGGATATTTCCTGCAGTACTCCTGAAACTTGGAACTCAAATAATATACCTCAAAACCCTTTTAATCCTGCTGGTATCGCTCCATTTACTATCTGGCTTGAAGTGGGCAGTTATACCATCCACAAAGAACTAATAGTTAATGAATGGGCAGCTGATGAATATGTCAATCATTACCTGAATGATCCCAACAATACTTGTATCAAAGATTTACAAGACTTCTTAGATGACGCGCTTGCTGATATTGATACCTCTGGTTGTGAAGTAGATTGTGATGATTATCTAGCTGGAATAGCAGCAGGTGGACAACCTGCATCCTCTGGTACCACTCCTTGCGACACACTTAACAATCGTTGTGAAATTGCATATCGTGCTATGCTTAATGATATGAGTCCATGGGGGCAATATGCGAAATATGATCCTAACAGTAGTCAGGCAGATGCTGGTGCATGGGCATTTCCCTTATCCATCTTAAATCCTAATAATAAATTAGAAGCTAATAATAATCCTGGTAGTGGAAAAATTGCTAATTGGCAAAACCCTGATCCTGCTAAACCTTATGAAGACCCTGATGGTACAATTAGTATTGTTGGTTATTATTCCAATGGTAATCCCATCTATCCTCAAGATTTGTCGGCCAAAGATTTTATTGCACAGTTCAAATCTTCATGGGCAAAATCCTTAGTGGTTTATCACCCTGAACATTGTTATTTCAAATTTTGCGAATCAATTGAAGATAGTCATTTGTATGATGCTAGAATGATTGCTACTACTTCTTACACGGATGCAGCTCAGAAAGACTTTATGAATCCTACTACCGATCCTTTTTTTTCCAATCCACCAGGCAATAGCAAATTGAATGACTTTGTAAATGATTTCCTTACCGACTTTCAAGGGACAGGATATTCTATGTGGGATTTAGCAATGATCATAACCAACTGTCCTGGTGACCCGACCCAATGTGCTGGTCAAACTTTTGGAAATGCCAAACCTGATGAAGAATGGGCAACCTTTCGAGCATTGTACCTCGCTGCTAAAGAAGAGATCCAATATAAAATGCGTACTAAATACGCCATTGAAAATTATTGCTACAATGAATGTATTGGCGCAGATCCTTTTTATTTTGGACGAAATCAATTTTTATCCTATCAAATAATAGGTGGATCAACTACTGGATATTTTGATAACGAACAACCTTGCGCTAATAGCACCGCCTACCTTTATAAAAATAAAAACCAACGATTCCCTAGTATCTATTCTGGTAATCTATTTGGAGGCATGGATTTATACGATGGTGATCCTAACCAAATTATTGCTGATTTAGCAGATTGGGCGGAAGATGAAATAACTGACCTTTGTGGAAGATGTCCTATGGAATATCAAATGGATGCATTTCTTAGTGGAATTATTGAGGGTGGATATGTAACGGGAGGGTCTCCAAATTGGGCTGCTCCTGGATTAGCTTTACCGGACTTAAAAGCAGCTTTAAATTCCAATTTCTTACAAGTGAATACTTCTCCTGAGGGGCAGAAAGATAAACTCACTATTACCTTTAGTGGAAATTGCTTTGCTCATTTATATTTAAATACTATAATCAATAATCAAAGTGGCTATTCTTGGCAGGATGTTACCTCTATTTGTTGTGTCAATTTATATGATTATAATTCATCTGGTAACTATCAACCATTTACGTTTGAAATCACATTTTCTGATGGAACTAATGTGGTCTCCAACGGTAAATTTGTCGGGGGTACTTGTCATCTCGACTGCCCCAAAGATACCATCTGCACGCCCAATCCCGTAGCCAGCGAATTAAGAAGTATTTGGAATAGTCTTTTGAGTATCAATCGATTTGAACAAAATACCTTGTTAGGATATCCTCCTGTTCTTCCACCTGTGCCAACTAATATTAGCGATCACTTCAACAATAATCCAGTTACGTGGTATAAGGATAATACAAAACCAAATACCTATAAAATATGCCCCAATATTTATACGGGTACTGTTGTCATTTTAGACCCTGATAAACCGAATCCAGATATTTCTCCGCCCAAAGGAACAAGATCTCCTTCTGCAGGTTGTTGTCAAATGACTTTTGATTTTCCAATTCACCAAGGACAACAAATTCAAATTAGTGATATCATCCAGTTTACAACCCTCGAATTAGATGATAGTAAAGCAGATGCTAATGGAGACATTTATGAAATAATTATAACAGGTATTTTACAAAACGGAGATGAAGTAAAGGTCGGAGTCGCCAATAGTTGTTTTGTATTAGGGCATTGTGGTCCTGACTGTCCTCCATCAAGCAACCCAAACGCTGGTGCAATTGCAGGTGCTCGGAAACCTTCAAAACCACAAGGAAGCTCAAAAAAGAAAAAAGGTAAAAATAAAATTGATGTGGTATCTTCTCCAAATGGAAATACTGGAGTAGTCATCACTAACCCAAATAGTAGTTCCGCACCTTGCTACAGTACCATCTGCGACCCACCACCTGAATATCCTGTAGAAACCATCAATCCTTGCGTCCAAGATTTACTTGCCTTGGCAGGATTCAATGCCAATGGAATGTATCAAGAATATTTGGACTCATTAGGCAAGGAAGTCAAAAGGCAATACATGGAACATTGCCTTTCTGCAGCTCAAACATTTAATGTTTCGTTTAAAGATGCCCGACATCATTTTACACTTTACTATTATGACCAAGCGAGTAATTTAGTCAAAACCGTTCCACCAGAAGGTGTACAACCTATTACCAATACTAATCAATTACAGCAAGTCAAAGATCATCGAAATGGAGTCAGCGGAATAACTGCGCAATACCCTTCGCATAAGATGCCAAGTGTATATACTTTTAATTCATTGAATCAATTGGTCAAGCAAAAGATACCTGACCACGATGGACCAGCTACTTTTAAGTATGATGCTTTTGGTCGTTTAATCATTTCTAGAAATGCTAAACAACTTCAAAGTGGTCATTACAGTTATTCCGAATATGATCAACTTAATCGGATTATTGAGGTAGGGGAAAAAAGCAATGTGGGTGTAAAACGACAAATCACTACGACCTCTTATGATACTCCATTAAAACCCCAATTGAGTATTCCTTTTCCCAACCAACAACAGGATAATCTCCGTGGGCGAGTGGCAACTATTGCCTATTATGAAACGCAATTATATTATCAAAATAAACAACCCGACCATTCCACTAGCTATAGCTACGATATACATGGAAATGTAAAGTCGTTAGTTCAGAGCGGAAAGGGAATAGTTGGAAAGGTGTTGGAATATGATTACGACCTGATCAGCGGCGTAGTCCATCAAGTGACTTACCAAAGAGGAAAACCCGATCAATTTTTCCATGCCTTCGATTATGATGCAGACAATCGACTGATTAGTGTATCTACCAGTCCTAATGGATTGATTTGGGAAAACGATGCTTTTTATCAGTACTATCCGTACGGCCCAATGGCAAGAATAGAATTAGGAACAGAAGGTGTACAAGGAATGGATTATGCCTACAATATTATGGGCTGGCAAAAAGGAATGAACTCAGGTAGCCTTCAACCCCAACACGATATCGGACAAGATGGTCATAGCGGTTCTGTCAATGCATGGTTTGCTCGTGATGCCGTCGGTTTTATTTTAGGGTATCATGACAATGATTATCAAGCCATAGGCACGACCTCTTTTGTCCCTGATGCGACGGGTTCTCAATTTCAGAGTTCCGCTAAAGAATTATTCAATGGAAATATCCGAAGGATGACCACCGCCCTTGAACCTTTTATGGCGAATAGTGCACCGATGGGCTATACCTACACCTATGATCAAATCAATCGCTTTAAGCAATTGGAAGCACATAGTAGTTTTATTCCAAGTGGTAATCAATGGAATGCCACCTCAGCCATTCAAGATTATAAAACCAATGTAACCTACGATGGTAATGGCAATATCCAAACCCTTAAAAGAAATGGTGTAGGCTCAACCGGATTACCTTTAGCCATGGATGATCTCCAATACACCTACTTTACTAACTCCAATCGCCTACGACATGTAGCTGATAACCCCAACTTTACCAATAATTATCCAGATGATATTGACCATCAGACCAATCCGAGTAATTATGAATATGATAAAATTGGTAATCTGATAAAAGACGCTGCTGAAGGCATCTCCAATATCGAATGGAACGTCAGCGGCAAGGTGACTAAGATAGAAAAAACCAACGGCGACATCATACAGTTCTGGTATGATGCTTTAGGCAATCGGTATAAAAAAAGATTCAACAATGAAACCACATTTTATGTGCATGATGCAACTGGAAATGTCATTTCTACTTACAAAACCAGACCTGCCGGGTTACATTGGGAGTCGGCTTTCATCTATGGAAGCAAACGCTTAGGAACATATAACCCCGATCTCTGCCTGCCTTGTTTACCCCAGACTGGAGGTGGCTCAGGAAGTGGCGGGGGAGCTCGTATGATTGAACCCGCCAAAGATGGACAATATCAAAACATCCGAGGAAGCCGACAATATGAATTGAGTAATCATCTAGGTAATGTACTAGCAACCATTAGTGATCGAAAGCTACCACAGGATCCGAGTAATAGTGGAAACATTGAATATTTTAAAGCGAATATTAAATCAGCACAGGATTACTATGCTTTTGGTTCATTGATGCCGAATCGGACGACGGGGGATTATCGGTTTGGTTTCCAGGGACAAGAACAAGATGATGAGGTCAGAGGCAAAGGGAATAGTGTGAATTATAAGTTTCGGATGCATGATCCAAGACTGGGTCGGTTTTTTGCGGTGGATCCTTTATCAAGGAAGTATGCGTATAATTCTACCTATGCTTTTAGTGAGAATAAGTTATTGGATGGAATAGAATTGGAAGGGCTAGAAGTCCAACTTTTACAGGATGCAACACAAGTTAAAAAGACATTAATTCATGATCCGGCTTTAAGCAATACTAATTCTATTGATGTTGAAGAAAATGCTTTTATTTCCATGCTAAGGCAAGCAGATGTTTGGTTCGAAAGTAAAAAAGGTGAAGGAGGTACCATACCTTATGGAGAGCATTATTATATGAAAGAAGGTGGAGACGATCCAACAAGGGATAAATCAGAAACCAACCCTCCCTCTGTATCAATGGATGATTTTGTACCGTTATTGCCAACCGGAAAAAGTAGAGGAGGATTTGCAAAACAATCTAGTAAAAAACCTAAAGAAATTGATAAAACTGTTAAAAATTTTAAATCAAATGTAAAAGGAATAGTTGGAAAAACAGATAAAGCTGTTCAAGCCATAATTGATAATTCAAATGGACAGACAAGTTCCACAACTAAAAATACATTTACACCTTTCACAGTTATGAGAAATATGGAATTCAGTCGTGATTCAAAATTTAAAAATAATATTCAAATTTCAATATACGGGTATAAAGGAAAAGAATTCTTTATAAAGGGTACAACAGATGAAAATAATAACACGACTTTTGAATTTGTTAATAAAAAAGAATATGACGATTTTAAAGAAAATGACTAATCTAGTTTGTAGCACAACTCCATGGTGCATTATTCACCAATGGAAAACAAACCTCATCAAATTCATAATTTACTTCTTCATTATTGGGTTCTTCCTCTGAAACCACCTAAGTAACCCAAAAGCGAGGTGTCCTCTGTAAAGTACCTGAGGAAGTGATCCTAATCGTGATGTCCGTCCAATCAGGAGCAGGAAAAAAGCAGGGTTTAATTATGGAAATATAATTTCTCCCTCGCAAGTACAACCAGTCCAAGTTAAGGTAAAATTAATTCATTAAAACAGCCAACTAAAACCAAAATGATCTGGATAATAGAAAATGTCAACAGCTCCCAACTCTTAATACTGTTCTTGGCTCCAATAGCCGGATGGCTATTACATTTATTTTTCCCAAAGGAAAAACGAATCTACGTCGCCACCCTTTTTGGAGTTCTGCTGCTACCAAGTTTAACTGGGTACGATTTTATTTGGGGTGGGATGTACGAATTTTGTGTGATGATGATTCTTGCCATTTTATGGGCCTGGCTGTTGACAAGGATAAAAAGTAAATGGGCGAAAGCTATTTTATCCATAATTATTGCTGGGATATTGTTTGCAGTTTTTTTTATGCTTCTTATGATAAGTGATTTTGCAGGGAGCAGGTCAGTCCATCAAAGCTGGAAGAATAAGGACTACCAGGTGAAGTTAATAAAGAGTCAAGGATTTTCAGGTAGGCCGCTGATGGTTTATGAATTGTATCACTTGCCGGTCTTTGGATTGTTTAATAAAAAAATCGAAAGCATGGCGGATCATCCCAGTTTCCCGATTGAAGGTTGTTTGCTGGAATTTAAAACAACGAAAGTACAATTTGATAAATGTAAGGAAGAAATCATTTTAGTAGAATAGTATGGAAAGAGTCAGTTTAGTGAACACTTATGCCGCTTCTATAAGTATTGTGTATGATTCAATAACAAAAAACAAAACTCATGATATCTAAAGTAAATTATTTAATGATATGCATCTTTTTCATTAGCATCAGTTGCTTCTCCCAGCAACTCATCGAACCCACTTCTTTTGAAGCATCAAAAGAAGAACACCAAAACTATATGACCTTCAATGAGGAAGAAGCACAAAAGCGAGGTGACCTTTGGAAAGTACCAGAAGAAGTCCTCCTCATCGTGATGTCCGTTCAACCAGGAACAGGAAAAAAAACAGGCTTCAATTATGGAAATGTCTTATCACATGCATCACTTAGGAAGTATCCAAAATTTGCCAAACGAGAAGGAAAGTATGTACTCTGTTCCAAAAGAAGTAGAGGAGTAGAAGTATTAGCATTAGTTCTCCGTACCATGGAGGATAATCAAAATAAATCATTTAAAAATAATGAAGAATGGCTGCAATGGTTATTTGGAAAAGGTGGTGTACTTCATAGTCAGGCTAGCCAAGCGGAGATGTACGATTTTTGGGTGATGATGATTCCCCGCTCGCGACACCTCTCCGAGGTGGTGTGTATCATTATGCTAACAAATTAAACCGCTTCCACCACCTCTCTAAATTGAAAAAATAAAAAAATAAAAAAATAAAAAAATGAAAAATGAAAATATTCTAGACCACCAATACAACGATTTCGAAGACCTTAAAAAAGCTCTTTTAGTCGGTGGCTTCAAAAAGTGCTACACTAAAGAAAACGGAAGTGTAGTAGTACAGGAATCTGACGTTGTACAAGTTTCTGTTCATTTAGATAATGGAGAGCCGCTAGTCAAGACTAAGTTTCCACAAATAGGAAACTCTGTACAAATAATAAGTACTATTATATTACTGGTTTTGTTGGGTTACCTGGGAGTTCCTACTCTGGTGATGTGGGCTTCGGCTATCATTGGCGGGCAAGTAATTTCTTATGGTTGGTTTATGCCAAAGATCATACAGTTGAAAAAGAAAGTAGAAGATCTGTTGTAGTTACGTTTTCCGATTGCGACACCTCTTTTAGGAGGTGTGTATTATTCACAAACAAAAACCCAACTCATGTTACCCAAAACATATTCCTTCTTCTTTGGCTTTCTCTTCCTGAGCATAAGTTGCTTCTCCCAACAACTCATCGAACCCACTTCCTTTGAAGCATCAAAAGAAGAACACCAAAACTATATGACCTTCAATCAAGAAGAAGCACAAAAGCGAGGTGACCTTTGGAAAGTACCCGAAGAGGTCCTCCTCATCGTGATGTCCGTACAATCAGGAGCAGGAAAAAAAACAGGATTTAATTATGGAAATGTACTAACCCATCCTTCTCTTCGGAAGTATCCAAAATTTGCCAAACGAGAAGGAAAGTATGTATTGTGTTCCAAACGAAGTAGAGAAATAGAAGTATTAGTCCTCGAACAACATCACCCGAAAAATGAAAAACCATGAAGCAGCTATTAATCCTCCTTATACTTAGCATCTTTTCCTGTAAAACCAATAAGGTGCAGCACAGTAACGAACCTAAATTAAAGCGATCGGTAGGCACCTACCGGGTGGTGGATAATGTAACAACGACCAACGACGATTCTCAGATAATCACCTACTATGATAAAGAGGGTAATAAAGTAAAAGAGGTAACAAACATTTGTGGAATTGGCTGTACGAAATTCGTGTACAAATATAATACGAAAAATAAATTGTTATCAGATCGAGTATACAGGGATGGAGCGCCGATGGTTTTTAGTGCATTGACCTATGATGATGAAGGTAATCTACAGACCGAACAAGTCATTCACTTTAAGGATCAAATGGTGGATACGATGCTAATAGTCTCTTATTGCGAATTTGATGAACAGCGGAATGAAGAAATACGATTTAAAACCATCGACTCGGTGATCGTAGAGAAAATTGTGGTGCAAAAAGAAGCACACCAAGAATCCCTCAAGAGTTATTTTGTTAAAGGGGAGGAATATGAATTGTATAGTGAACGATTGATCACTTATAATGAAGCCGGAAAAATAATCTCCAACGAGGAAGAATTTAAAAAAACAGGAGAAAAAATCAGAACTATCTATACTTATACACAGATGAATGAAATAGAGAAATTTTCAGAGTATCGCAACGAGGAACTAATGGAGCAGTCTTTTCATACCTATGAAAATGATCTTCTCAATCAATCGGAGATCCATATAAAATTCGAGGGGGAATGGAGCAAAAGCATCATAGAATATGTACATGAATTTTGGTGATTTCCTTAATGTCCCGTCCTAAAATAACGTTACACCAAAAGTAACATGAAACGGAAAGACCAGAAAAATGCTACAAAAAACGTAGCCAGAAAAATATCGGAATGAGATAAATAAAACTGCATCCAACTGATTATGAAGATTAAATAAATTACGATTTTTTGGATTGGTTTACTCGACGTTTATAATTGAAAGGAGCAAAGCTAATTCATACCATTAAATAACAACTGACCATGAAAACAAAAAAAATAACCCTTGCCGTAGCCCTAATGTTCTTTGCATTAAACGTTTTTTGTCAGGAATTCTTTGAGCCTACCAACTATACGGCCACTAGCGACGCCCATAAAACTTTTATGGACTTCCAGCAGGAGGAAGCACAAAAGCGAGCTGACCTTTGGAAAGTACCCGAAGAAGTCCTCCTCATCGTGATGTCCGTCCAATCAGGAGCAGGAAAAAAAACTGGCTTTAATTATGGAAATGTACTAACCCATCCTTCTCTTCGGAAGTATCCAAAATTTGCCAAGCGAGAAGAGAAGTATGTATTGTGTTCCAAACGAAGTAGAGGTATAGAAGTGTTAGCGCTCGCCCTCCGTACGATGAAGGACAATCAAAATAAATCATTTAAAAATAAGGAAGCATGGTTACAATGGTTATTTAGTAAAGGTGGTGTACTTGAAAGTCAAGCTGCCCAAGCGGAAATAGCTTATCAGGTTTTAACAAAAAAAACAATACAATTGACCTCAACTCCAAAGGAAGTAATTGCTAATATTCCAGATATAAAACCAACGCCTTCACCAAAACCTAAAGAAGAAATTGTTACTGTAGAAAAACCAAAAGCAGCTACACCTCCTAAGAAAGAAGAAGTAGTAGTCATTCAAGAACCGTCTAATAATTCTTCCAATATTCCTCCGACCATTCTAACGACAGAGGATAAAAAACCAAAACCATCTGACTCTCCAGCATCAAAACCAAAAGAAGAAAAAACTAAACTTCCTTTTGAAGATAACCTAGTGGAAAAGGAACCCATACAAAATCAACTTACGGAATCTACCGAAATTCCACCAACTGAATCATTAGCAGATTCTAAACCAAAAGAGCAACCGCTACCGTCTCCTCCTGTAGCAGAGTCAGAAAAACCAACAGTTATTTTTAAACCTGTGGCTGTTCAAAAAACAAAAAGAAAAAACTTAGTCAAATTCAGCGGGCAAGGTCGTATCATTTCTCAATATGCTACTCGCCAGGGAACTGGCTCAGAAGTGCCTGACATGTTTCTTCGAGGAGAACTTTTCCCAACCGTTACTTTTGGAAATATTCCAATTGGACTTAACCTTCTGTACTCCACCGAAGAAAGAAGTTATCGGCAAAATATTAATCAAGTGAGCCTTAACTTTGATGCTCGGCAGTTCCAGCAAAATATGAAACGTTCCTTGGATCGAAAGCTTCAAGAGAAAATGCAAAGTATCAATCCAACCGAAATTGACCAAGCAAAAGGTTTTAGAGAAAAATTATTAAAAAAGAAATATCCTAAACTGGATGAGTGGAAAGAAAAGTTAAGTGATCCTCAACTCCAGGAACAACTCCAAGCTTTAAAGCAATTGGAAAGTTTAGAAACAGTTTTAGATAATCCTTCTTTTAAAAATTCAAAAAAGGAACTAACTAAATTAGAAAAGAAACACGGCATCCAATCTGAAGAGGAGCTGGAAAAGAAACGCCCTCAATTTTCAGAAAGAGAATATTTGGAAATGAAACAACTGTATAATTTCCAAAAAGAACACGAACGATTGCTCGCTCAAAAAAAAGGACTTGAAGCCAAAGCTAAGGATGTTCGTAAATACAAAAAAATGGCAGACCAACTCGAAGCTGCCGATAGTATGCCTACCAAATCCTTACTTTCCAATCCTCGCAACCTTCACCAAGGACTTAAATCTTTGGGGTTGAATACAGGTTGGACAAAATTATTTAGTGGAATCCAAAGTCTTGGAATTGGAACATCTTATCCATATTATTCTCAACAAACGCTTAATGGTACTTCCGTCAATGGAGTACATTTGGAACTCAATCCAGGGCGTTGGTTGTATTTAGCAGGCACTTATGGTAAGTCTGCACGAGCTACATTTGATACCACTCGGTTTGTTCCGACCTATACTTTTTCCCAACAATTATTTGGACTACGAGCAGGAGTTGGATCACGAGATGGAACTCATCTCCATTTGACTTATTTGCAAATCCAAGATCAAGAAACCACACCCTTTGTAGACAGTATTCGTGGAGTCAGTTTTTATCCAGGAGAAAATTATGTAGTGGGTACTGAATTTGGGCTTCGTTTGTTTGATAGAAAGTTGAGCATTGGAGGAGAAATAAATGGTTCAATATTTAATCGTCAACGTGATGCCGGAGAAGTTCAAATCAATACATTGGAAGAGAATAATATTCCATTAAAATCTTTTATCAATGATCGATTAAATAGTTCATCAGCTGTTGATTATGCCTATCGAGGGCATATGGATTTACACTTATTTCAAGGCAAAACCAAAGTAAGTGGATTTGTGAGTAGGGTAGGACCAGGCTATACTTCATTGGGTACTCCGTTTCTATTGAAAGACCTTTTTAGATGGAGAGGAGAGATTCGACAATCTATGTTTAAAAGTAGATTTCAGTTAAGTGCTTTTGCAAGTCGTAGTGAAAATCAATTAGTCCCTCGAAGCACCTTGAATCGAAGTGAAGTCACTTCACTCGGAGGACAAATGAGAATTCAGATTCCTGCAGGTGCTTACTTCATTCTAATTTATGCACCATATCAACAAAACAATTACAATGAAATTAATCAGGAGAACCTTGAGCTAAGTAGTAATATGGTGAATGGAATAGTAGGTTATAATTATCCACTTGGAGATAAGGCGAATGGTTTAACTCAAATGGGATATTTACAACAGAATTTTGAAAGTGACATTGCTGGGGGGAATTATGATAACAAGATGTACACGTTTGTCCAGTCTGTCAATTTCAACCAACTTTTCTCCATTAATTTTAATGGGACTTATCAACCAGAATTTCGAATCGGTAACAATGTTCAAAAAATATTGACCTATGATATTTCAGGTAATGTGGTGTTTTTTAAAAAATGGAATAATACTTTTGGGTATCAATATTTGGAGCAAAATGGCTTAGATCAACGAACTGGGTTTTATTGGAAATCAAGTGTGCCAGTAACTAGTTTTGCTGATCTGCAAGTTTGTGTTAGACAAAACTTATATGATGAGTTGCAAGAAGTTTATAATTATCAAGAGACGGTTGCTTTTGCTACTTTAAATTTAAGATGGTAGGGATAGATGAAGATTTATAGTAAGTGCTTAACATCTTTGATGAGGCACTTACCATAAAATAGTCTAACAATTTTTAATCAAGCGCAGGCGATCTAAGTATTTTTATGGGTTGTTTATTTATGCGGGCAACGGCAATATAAATTCTTGTTGGAATTTGATATATATTTAAGGCCTTCTTTCCAAATATCAGTAGTTTGGAATTTCAAAGAAATTCTTAAAACGAATATTCCAATTGTTTTTCATTTAGTTCACCAAAAGTGACGAAGAACCAAAGCTATCGGATTATGCATGTGCACTTAAAATAAAATTGTCTTAATCTTTCAAACTTTCTAAGGACTTTGCAATATTTTTCAATTCATCCTCCATTCATTCAATTTTAGATTGTATTATTATAAATAGCCGATGAATTAGGTTGTGTTAAGCGTAAACAAACCGTCGATTACCTTGTCATAAAAACTCCAGACTACTAACCATGTTTTATTATGTCAAAAAAATTAAATAAGAAAAAACTATTTTATGGGTTATGTACAAAAATATGAGTGATAGAGGAAAAAAATTTAAACCTCTGCTTCCATGAATGAATTATCTAAAATACATGAAATATAAGTTTAGGAAGCACATTAAAAAATATTCAGCAAGCGAAACAAATTCTCGAAAAAGCAATGAATATTTACAATGAAAAACGGCTTCATTGGAGTAACCTATTACTCAAATGCATCAACAGAATGAATTACCAATTAAACCTTTTTCATATAGTACAGATTGCCTTGTCATCCCGTCGGGATAATAACTATCTCAGTTTGTTCACGAAGTTGTTATTTATTTTGAGCAGAGTGAGCCGCTATAATATAAATCGTTACAACACTACTCCCAAAATGTAAGATTAAAAAATAACTCATTGCTTTGATTACCACAGTCATCAAATACATACAATTTATGTGGATAAGTTGATTGGGTTTGCTGAGTTGGAGTTTCTACACATGAAGCAAGACCTAAATGAAGTCTCAATGTAATCACACCATCAGATATATTTCCTGTTGTAATATCTACGCTGCTGATAAGATTGCCAGTTTGATGCCAATCGTTGGAGCCAGGAGATTGATAAAAAATCGGAATGTCTTGAGTCAATGTCATTCCTGGTCCATCAATATCCGTAACCACAAAACCAACATAATAAGCATCTCCAGGAATACACTCTGTATTAAACAAAGAAATAGTAGGTGGTGATCCACAAACAACTGGAATAAGTTCAGATTTTTCAGTAGAACACCCATTGGCATCTCGTACTATTATAGTAATATATGTATCAGGAGTAAGTGTTGTGCTTATTGATGAACTAGTACTAAAATTAATACCATCAACGGAATAAGTATAAGGAGAAGCTCCTCCTTGTACATTGGAAACTATTACAAGATTTGAAGAAAATGAGACATCAAATGTAATATCGGTACTATTACAAACTCCTTCAATTCTTCCATTGATGGTTTGTTCTTCTACAAATCCCCCTTTTTCTGCTTGAACTAAGAATGAAAAATTTTCCACTTGATTTGAAGTGTTTTTGAATTGTACAGTCGTTGCTGTTTGCTCCACTAATTCCACATTAGGATTGGAAATACTTTCAGGAGGAATAGTGATTTCTTCATCTTCTAATATAACTTCTTCAGAGTCATCTAGATATTCTGGCAAGGACGGAAAATCTGGCAAGGACGGAAAATCTGGTAATTTCCCAATTAACTTATCCCATACTATTTTTAATTTATCCATACTTTGGTTAAAAAAAGTAACTTCAACTGAAAAGTTATCATTTTTTTGAATGGTTCTAACTTTACAATCGGTAGGAAGCGGATTAGGATTATTAGTAAAAAAGTCAACTACAACATTTGATGTAAGTACATTAAAAAACCTACAAGTGAAAATCCATTTTGCTTCGAGGAAAGGTATAAGTGCTCTTCCATATTCAACAAAAGCAGGCCAAAATTTTACCATTACCATGGCAGTAGCAGCAACCATAGTAGCTGCGGCAACTCCAAAACCACCAGGTATAAGTGCTGCAATAACAGCTAAAACAAGGAATTCGCGAAGATCTTTGGCAGCACCTTTAAGTTCTATAGCTGCTGCGCCTAAATTTTCTGCTGTACAATCGTAAAACTCACCAAAATTATTCTCTCTAGGACATTTTGACTGTGGATCTCTGAATACAGTTGTGGAATCAAGTTGTTGAGTTACGATATTTCTAAATCCTTCGATAATATCTTTATTGGCTTCAATAAGTAAAGCAGCATCCATTTTTTCTTCAAACGATAGACTGTTGAAGGAATCCATTGTTTGATTTTTAAAATCTTTTAACTCTTGAACTTCTTGAATCTGTTCTGCCGTAAGTTGCTCAAGTTGAGCAACTTCGCCATCAAAATCACCAATAAAACCTTGTATGACTGTTTCAGGGTTCGAAACTTGAGTAATTGAAACATCAAAGGTCGCTTTTCCTAAATCAAAGCTTAGTTCATGTTCTCCAACCTGTACTTTAGGTACTAAAAATACAAGAGAGGTATCATCCGATTTCACCATAATAATTTCTTGAGCACCAAAACTTGCTTGGTATTGATCCGATAAAGATTGGTTATGAATAGTTACAGATACTACCTCATAAGTATTGACCTTGTTTTTTTCAATACTAAGAACAGGAAGATTACTATGTCCTGGAGGATATAAAATTCCGTTGTCTTCTGTCTTGCAGGAAAAGATCATAAAAATACACAGTAAGGGGAGGGTAAATTTATTCATGATTAGTTTTTTGAGTTGAATTATAATTTAATGGATATACCTAAACCTGTACCAATGATGTTAATGGTATTTTCGCTATTAGTATTGATGTTTTCGCCATTTTGGATTCTTGTCTCTACCAATTTTACCTCACTTCTCATATAACTTCCATATATGTTCAAAGCCAGTTTAGGGTTGATTTTAAATTTGATATTAGCTCCACCACCATACATAAAAGAAGGAGTAAGTTTAGTGCTTAAAGTTGATCCTCCGTTCTGGTCTTCTATCTTCAAAGTTGGATTAGTAAAAAGATAAGCTCTAGGAGAAATAGAAAATCCAATGTTACGATCATACCTACCAAAGGAGAGTCCAATGAATGGATTGATAAAAGGATCGAAACCTTCTAACTCTGAGATAGTAAGCACATTTAATCCTGCTTCAAACCCAAATCCTTTCGGAAAAACTTGGGAATATTTAATTTCTAAATTAGCTCCATTGGAAATTTCTTGTGCATTTTCTTCTATCAGAATAGTAATCCCTCCACTTATTTCTAGCATCTTTTTAAAGGATGGCTGCTCGTAAGAAGTTCTAGTTATTTTTTTTTGATTCTCATTGGGTAAAGAGTTTAACGCTTCCTTCTTTCTAGCTTCGGTCAATAATTTTTCAGTATCATCTAATACCGCTTGGACAGAATCTTTTCCTATTTTTTGATGAAAAAGTTCGCTTTCTTTTTCACGAAGGGTTGCTTTTGTTCTTTCTAATTCTACTGCAAGTTTTTGATGAACAACGCTCATGCTATCTAAGCTTTTTTTCTGTTGCCTTATCACATTTTGAGCATTTAATAATTCAATATTGTTTGCCATTGGCTTATTTTCAATAACCAATTCTTCTGTTCGGAGTACCTCTAGATTATTTCCTTTGGACTCCAATTCAGCTTTTTCAACTCTATCAGGAATAGGAAAGAATCTTAACGTAGCAGTTTTAATATAACCCTCCTGTCCGCTAAAATTTACATTGGTCCACCATTCTTCTTTCGAGAGGACATCCCCCTTGTCTCCAGATTTTACTCTTGCCAGAATAGTACTTTTACTAGAAGGTTTGGCTCTTAAGGAAGTAGTGGAAATCACCTCAAAAGTTTGAGAGAAAACTGATAGAGGAATAAGTAGCATAGTTAGTATAAATATCCTA
Source organism: uncultured Saprospiraceae bacterium (assembly GCA_964352225.1). Taxonomy (GTDB): domain Bacteria; phylum Bacteroidota; class Bacteroidia; order Chitinophagales; family Saprospiraceae; genus CAJQQY01. The sequence continues at coordinate 49,036 of CAYGRM010000006.1, forward strand.
AGCATCAAATATGATTTTTGGTGAAAAAAGGGTTTAATAATCTATTTGAAAAGAGTCAGTTATTGGAATACTTAAAAATAATAATAGGTAACTCATTTCGTCAATCCCCTCTACAGGGGATTTTTTATTCCTCCCATTTTCTTTACTTTTGATTAGAAAATAAACTCTGGAAAATCTTGAAAAAAATAAATCCTTTACGACGAAGATCAAAAATAATACTTCAGTATATGCTGATAGTGACAGGGATACTTTTTTGTAAATCGGTATACAGAATAGATACGTTAAAGGTGGATACTCAATTTGACGGAGCGGATATCAAAGATTACGGAGCGGTCTATTTAGATCAAGACGATCAGGTCAATTTTGAAAAAGTTAGTCAATTACCTTTGGTGGAATTTTTGCCCCTAAAGGTAACGGGCATTGCATTTTCGCCAAAGCAGCAGGTACATTGGGTAAGATGCCTCCTGAAAAACAACACGGCTGAGTTTCAAAGCCTTATTTTAAGTGTAGAAAACCCCAGAATAAATCGGCTGCAAATATTTACTAATTCAGCATTAGATTCACTTTATGTATCCCCATTGGTGGGAGATATTTTTCCCTCTGAGAGTCGAATTATTCCCCACCGTCATTTCCTATTTCCAATTCCATTATCATTTCGAAGTGCTTGGAGTCTGCTAAAGGCAAACGAATACCATCCGTAATCATAGGATGATCGTCGAAAACTGTTACTCTGTGTGAGATATTTATTTTCATTAGTTTGGAAAAGCTAAGTTCATGGAAAAACAGCCTACAGTAAAAGAACTATTGAAGAAAAGTAAGCTGCCTCAAATATAAAAGTAGTTTTCGATTTTAGGAAGCAATAGATCAGATTTCCCATTGGATGAAAACCTTGAGCAGGTTTGATAATTCTTATTCTTTCTTGAGTAGTCAAAAATTTTATCTACTCATTTTTATACAAAAAAAGTACATGGTTGAGTAAGTTTAAATATTACTAATAACTAAACAGCAAGTGTCCGAGCTTAGAAACATACCCCAATCAATGTATCAACAAAAAGCTATTTAATGATTTCCCTCCAGATATTCTCTCATACTACTGATTACAACCTTTCCGTCATTAAACCCAAGTGCGATAGATTCGCCGGAAGGAGAGAATGCAAAGCCTATAGCGTTCCTGTTAGTTTGTAGTATCCGACCCTGCTGCCAATCAAATAGATGGGTAGCATTTTCAGACGAATGGCTGACAACCAATAAATTTTCCGACTCTGGCAAAAACTCCATGTGCATAAACCGATTCCATCCTTTGCGATGGATTTTTTCAAATGTACCAATCAATTGCCCCAAAACAATATCCCAAATTTCCAGCCAGCCATGCACCAATGCCACAGCAAGATAGCGTGCAGATGCAGACCAAGCAGTAGCCATGACTGTACCACTAGCATAAAAAGATTGCATTTGTTCTGACTTACCTTTTAGGAATGAATATAATTCTATCAAACCATTATTAGTACTGAATGCAATCTTTGACTGATCTTGCGACAGGGAAAGGTATTTGGACCGAAACATCAAATTGTATTGCCCCAGTTTTTCGCCATGTTTATTGTACACGGCTCCAGAGCCATAATCCTCCATATTTCTTGATTCTCCAGAACAGATATAGTTTCCCTGACGATCGAATATTCCATTAAAGACGAAAAATCTAATTTCCTTCATTGATATAACTTCCTGCTTTTCCCAATACCAGTCATGAATACATCCACCACGAATAAACCGCACAAAATCGGCCGATGGATAATAGGATAAATTTGCTCCAAAATTATTTGGATCAAAAGCTAAAAGTTTGCCAGCAGAATCATACAAACCCAACCCCATCGGACTAGAGACAGCCAGACGATTTTCGCCAATCCAGACCATTTGCATTACTGGAAGTGATCTTGAAGCTGGTTCTTTATGAAAGAATGAAATAGGAGGAGTATTCAAAATTATATAATTGTTTGAAGATTTTGGTTTGCGGTTCTTTACCACACAAGATATCATGTCTTTTCCTTAAATCTGCGTCCTGATATTTTGCATCCAATATATTTTTCTTTTTCCCATTCAATTTTCTAAATGGTTTTTGGCAAAAATTAGTAAATGAATTTCCAATCCAAAAAAAAGTTGTCCATTTTTTTCAAAGCCTCCTTGGTAAAACCTGAGGTTGTAGGTACAATCCAATCCAAATCCAAAGGCGGCATACTTCGGAAATTATGGCAATCCATACATAGGCTCAAATAAGCCACTACTTTTCCTTGTCCATCGTAGAATATAAATCCGACACCGGGATCGAAACAAGCACGTTCGTAATCGCCATATGAAGTGGGATCATTGAGGAATTTTAAAAAAGATTTGATTTGGTTTTCAGATAACCGAATTGATTTTCCAGAATGGTTTCTAAAAACAGAGGCAGCCTTGTCTGCGCCTGGTTTTTTATTCATTTTATTAACGTAAGCTGTATGGAATGGAACTCCTGGAAACACCTTTACAGAAGGTAATTCTTTTGGATAATCCTTGGGTATTTTATTCAATGTTGATTCTTTATCAGGAATAGATTTTTCTGCGGGTTTAGGCTTTTTTTCTACCTGACTACAGCTTGAAAATAATAGAACTGTAATTAAAAAAATAAAGTTTTTCATTACTCAATGATTTTGGAATTTTTTAGTTATCGCAATCTAAACTGATAGGTGACCTTCCCACATTGCTGCTCAAAAAGGCTTTCTTCGTATACCCACTTCTTGATATTTTCAATGGACAAATCAATCAATTCTTTATCCGTAGTTGTTGAGCCTTTTAAAGAAAATTGGCTCGAAACAACTTCCCCTTTTTGATCCACACAGATTTGAAGGACTACTGTACCTTGCTTGTCTGGTGGACTGCCTGTGATCTTTTCACTTTTCAAAATTTTTCGACCAAATAAATCGCCGCTTCGGGGTGGAAATTCTTTTTGGAAATTAGAGGTGTCGAAGGAAGAAGAAAATGATGGCTGTCCAAAAAAAATTGCGGCAGCCTCTTTTTTCATTTTTTCAGCTTCAATTACCTTTTTTGTTTCTAAAGAATCAGGCATGGGAATGGTGTCCTTATTGAGGAAAAGTTGATTGTCAAAAAATAATTGGTCTATCATCTGTAAACACCATTTATTTTCTGGCGAAAAGTTAGCCGATTGATGGGCTATATTTTCACTCAAATGAAGACTTTGACCTTTCATTCCAATTTGAGTACTGTGAAGAATAGCAAATAATATTAAATACTTTTTCATGATTTTGTATTATTTAAGTTTTGACTCAGTAATTGCTTAGCTTTTATATGAAATGTTTGGGTTTCTAATATAAAATAAACCTGAAACTACAATTCACAAGCCTCATGTTAATATT
>CAYGRM010000007.1:0-39093 GCA_964352225.1 uncultured Saprospiraceae bacterium
CCTTTCTTAATTTTTTCAATATGCTCAATCGGAATCGTCAAATCGGTATATTTATTGATCGCTTCCACGGAACCCAGAATTACTTTTTGATAAAAATTCGAAAACCTTGGATACTCATTCGTAATCTCAAACATATCTTTTAAGTCGGCCACTACGATGGTTCTAAATCCTTTGTACTCCAATTGCTTCATCAACTCATACAGCCGAGCGGCATAAGGTTTCAGTTTGATAATATTTCTTAAGTCATAAGAAGTATATCTAGAAATTTCAGGATTGAAATTTTTCTTAATATCCAACAGGTAAGGTCTAATATCTTTATCGATGGAAACATCCACATACTCTTGTCGACTGACGCCATCGCCTTTTTGTCCTTTTTCCAAATAATCTACGAATCGAATGATCCGATGCATTCGCCCTCTTCGAAATTTATCACTCTGCCAACCGATGTAAACACTCTTGCCAGCCATACTAATCGCCGCCTCTCTCAAAAAGTCATAAGATTGATTCGACTTTAGTTGGAAGTTTTTCTTCATGTCTTTAAACCACAAGCGATATACTTTTTCATCTTCGTCATTCTTATGAATATTCGCGATCAATGAGTGGAAAAACCGAGTCTCCCAAACATCAAACATATATCTTGCTTCTACTAACTCGTTCGACTTGACAACTAGTTTAATAGTTGTACCCCTACCCTTTCTTCTTTTTTGTCTTTTATTTGATTGAGCCATATTATCTTAAAAGGTAACTAAATTGGGACAAAATGTTATTCGTACTAAATTTATGATTAATTAAAGGCAACTATTTTAGGATGATTATGATTAGTGGCTACTGATTATTGAATTAGAGCAACTAAAAAGGGAGCTTTTACCCATAAAATCTCTAAAAAGGTACTGATTCCTGACAAAGGTAACTAAATTGGGAGACAAAACAACCCATTTTAGTTGCTTTTACCCAAAAAGGTTGCCCTTCCACCCAAAATAGTTGCCTAAGGACCCAAACAAGTTGCTTTTTAACCTAAAAAGGTTGCCTTTTGTCCCAATATGGTTGCCTAAACCTTTGTAATCCATTGATTTACAGCTACTTATGAAACATTCAAATCTTAAAAGAGAATTAAATAAAATACAACAACACAAAAGATGTTGGTGATTTTTATTTATTTAATCAATCTTAAAGCACTATTTGGAGGTAAACAGAGAAAAAGTGGTAGAGAATGGCGATTCAAAGGAAATATTTGCTTTGCTAAAGGCAACTATTTTGGGACAGTAGTTTGATCAGTTATCTCTTTTCCAGTTTGATCTTCCCAAAACTGTAGTTATCAACTTTAGTGTTTTAACGTTAAAACGTTTTGACGTTTATACTTTAAGTTATCTTAGCAATATGAATTTTTACAGGGAGGAAGGAATTTTATCTTGGATCAAACAGAGGAAAACTAAAAAAAGTATGTTTCAAAATATATTTAAAACATGACTTTGGTTAGCGGAACCTTTAAGCCCTCCTTTTTTTAAGGTTTGAATTGGTTTTTGGTGGAAATGCTCTTTTTGCTAAATAGCGTTAAGACGCTAAAACGTTTTGACGTTTTTTTAACTCCTCCCCTATTTTATTTTATCAAAATCTTGAAAACTCTTTTTTTGAAATGATTAAATTCTTTGAGCTGATCGCGATGAATGGTTTAATCCCCTTTTTTATTTTAAAAAAAGAGGAAATTAGATTTTTTGGATAAATCCCATGACGTACTCTGATACTTCGAGGAAGAGGTTTGGCGAAGGGCTAAAATTGTTAAAAGTAATTGACCTTAAAAACTCTAGTTTTCCGTTTTTCTTTTCCCTTACAATTCCCAAAGTTGTTGCCTTAGGATTTGCTTAAGCAAACAAATCATTAATCCAAAATATAAACGTTACAACGTTTTAACGTCAACTGATGAGACGAATAAGTATAATTAAGGGCTTAAAATAAAGCGCTGTAAGGAATTTATTAGTGAAATCAAGCTAAGCTAAGTATTCGCTTTTAAAGTCTCTCAAAAGTGCTCTAAAATTAATCTATGAGATTATTTTGTTTACTTTTTAAAGTTCAATTCTAATTAAGTTAGGATTATAGTTAATCTTTCAACGTTTTAACGTCAAAACGTTGAATTTCTACCAATGTGAAATACTTTACTCCCCATTTTTGATTTTTTGAATAAAGTTTTTAGCGCTTCTCCGCGCTCTTTTATTTTTGACGAACGAATTATGCTTGGCTTTGAGAAAATGCTTCTGAGCGGATTTAAATCTGCTTTTCCATCATTTTTGGTCCAAGCATTTTAGTCAATGATAATTTATTGAGCCAAGGTAATTGAAAATTGCATAACGCTTTAACGCTAAAACGTTATGACGTTTTTTATGATGAGGAAAAATAAAGTAAATATCTTTTACAGTTACCAATTCATGACGCTAAAACGTTTTGACGTTTTAGCGTCATGAATATAGAATAACGGTATTATTCAAGTTAATAATTTCGTAAAAGATTTAGGTAGGGAAGGGGAGGAGGTTTAAAGTCAACAAAATAATTTGCGTTCAGCTACTTTTTTTCAAATAGTCTCACCTAAATTTGCTTTACAATTAACGTCAAAACGTTTTGACGTTAATTGTAACATGTTTAAACTCACATTTATAATTTGAGATCATTCTTAATTAATGATTCAATATAATCAGATCCTTTTCCGCCATTCATGGCAACATGAACTTTAAATGCTTGATAAGTTTGTGCATCTAACCAAAGGGTGAACCGCTTTTTTTCTGTTTTTGTAGTTGGCGGCGGTGGAGTAGGGGAGGAGGCAACTATTTCTGTTTTTACTTCCTCTGCTGGAGGAGTTACAGTTTTTTCAACAGGAGCAGTAGTTTTCTTAGAAGCTGATTTTGCAGCTTTGGTAGATCCAGGAATTGTTTTTTTTGTGGTCTTTCTAGGTTGAAGACTTGGGGGTACTATTGTTTTTTTATTTTTAGCCATAATACTTGAATTTTAAAGTTTTTCAAAAATAGCTTGCACCTCATTTGCCAAATTCACTATTTCAGTTGTTGCTTTTTTATCATTATTCTCATAAACACCTTCTCCATAAAGGTTTGCCTTTCCAAAAACGGTCCTTAAGTGTATTTGACTTTTTAAGATACCTATATTATATGCTTTACTGTGTTGCTTTAGCGCTTCAGTAAACATTTGGTGGACATTCAAATTAGGTTGGAGTCGATTAATGACAAAATAAGTAGGAATCACCTGCTTTTTCTCTTGAGAGATACTCTCTATTTCCTCTGCAATTTGCTCTGTAGACCAAATATCATTTCCACCAGTCGGGGTAATGGGAATCAAAACAACATGACTGACTTTGATGATTTCTTCAGCAATTCGCTCTAGGGTAGGGGGGCTATCAATGATAATGGTATCGTAATCCTCATTATTATAAAGGTCCTCAACAGTTCGGCGAATAGTTCGATGGTTACTATTGGCGAATACGGGGATCCGAGGTTCATTCTCACCTCGAGCATCAAACCAGCGCATACTGTTTTGAGATGGATCTGCATCAATAATGCAAACCTTTGCTCCAGCATGAGCATAGCAAACTGCTAGATTTTGGGCGATAATGGTTTTTCCAGTTCCGCCTTTATGATTAATGGAAGCTAATATCATAGTTATTTAATTTTGGGGCAAGGTAATAATTTTGACGTTTAAGTGCAAAAACGTTTTAATGTTTTTGCGTTTTGACGTCAAAACGTTTTTTATAAAAATACTCACTTAGCTTATTGGACGGTCTCAAATTTGATTTTATCAGGAAAACAACGAGTATCAGTTCAAGTGAAGTTAAAATTTAAGGAAGCGAATGGAAGTAGAACGAAGGAATAGAGTAGGGGAGTTGGAGCTTACTGGATTTAGTGGAAAGGAAAGGTATTTAATTATTCAGTAAATTCCCTTATTGAATATCCATTTTTATTTTCATTGTTAGTCTATCAGGATTAGCGGCTAGTTGGATAGAAATAAAATACCTGAAGTGATCTGAAGTTGTAAGGAGTGCTATAATTAGAATATATGCATTTTTGATTACATTGTGTAGTTGAAAGGGGAGAGATATACAGGTTATGGGCAATTTAAAATTGTGAGTTGTCCTAGAATTGAATTTGAATTAGCTCAGTAATTGAATAAAACGAAAATTACATTAACTAAAGTAAAAGTAAAAGTAAAAGTAAATGAAAAGAATAGTTTTCCTATCAATCTTATTTGTAATTCTAAATATTAAAAGCATACAAGGTCAAGAAGGAGGTATGCATACTTTTGTCTCGGAGACCAATATAAGAGAAATAGAAAGTGAAGCAGGAAAAAAATATGAATTGATTGTAACACTTCCAATTAATTATAATAAAGGGAAAATATATAAAGTTCTGTATTATTTAGACGGATGGTGGCTTAGCGAATTAGTAAAAGGATCCTACAGGATAAATTATCTAACCAAAGAAATGGAAGAAGTTATATTAGTAGGAATATCCATAAGAGGAGATGAAGAAGCTTGGAATAAACAAAGGAATAAAGATTATACACCTTCGATTTATGATAAGGAAAAAATGAAAGTTAGCATGAAAGCTGGAACGATAGAATTAAACGAAGAGACAACAGGGGGAGCAGAAGAATTTATACGATTTATGAAAAGAGTAGTGTTTAATGAAATTGAATCAAGTTATAATATAGACAAAGAAACAAGAGGGATATTAGGTCACTCCTTTGGAGGCTTATTTGGATATTATTGCCTTATCAATCATAATGAAATTTTTAAAAACTACCTATTAATATCTCCCTCGATTTGGTGGAATAAATCAGAGTTCTTAACAACTGAGAATATTAAAAAAATAAAAAGAGATGTGAATATATATTTAGTAGTGGGTAAATCAGAAAGTAACATACTAATAAACTCAATTAGAAAAGTGACCGATGAATTGAAAGAAATCAAAAACGAAAGAAATGTAATAGAATCAAAAGAATATGAGGGAATGGATCATCATTCCATATTGCCCATAGGGATTTATGACGGATTAGAAATTATATACAGGAAAGAATAAAGAATTATGTGCAACAAAAGCTAAAACGGCCATAGCTGGCAGCAGCCAAACGCGATCCCTGCTACGCCGTGTAGCTTCACATTGGCCTCCATCAGAAAAAACAAAAACCAATTATAAAATTCTTTAAAAAATTAGACGAAATTTACTTTCAGAAGGAAAAACCCGAAAGTACCTAAAATATGCAATTGGGGAAATTATACTTGTGGTTATAGGTATTTTGATAGCACTTCAAATTAACACGTGGAATCAATCTAGAGTGAATGCGGTTATTGAAAATAAAATAATAAAAGCATAACAGAAGCTACCACTATTATTGTAGTTAAACGCTAACAAACTGTGTAGCTACACGTTAGCTAACATAAAAACGAAAGCAAAAAAATCACAAGAACCGAAGCTCTTGTGATTTTATATTTTTCATCCTAAAATAAAATTCAACACTTATACTGATGTTCCACTAAGAATCGATTCGAGCTGCATTTCTTTAAGCACTCTGTCTTGAATAGGTTGTGTCAATTTGTTAATCTCGTCAACTCCCCAAGTAATTCCAACAACAGTACGTGTAGGACGTTTGCCAAAAGACATTTCTGCTAATTTCAAATACGCATCTACCACCCATTGTGAGTCGGGTGCATCCTCGCTTTGTAACATTTGAGCAAAATTTTCACCCATTGCAGAGGGAACACCTGCCAACTCACCATAAGTTTCCAACACTTCATTATGTTCAGGTGCTTGACCTGAAGCCAAAAGTCCTGTACCAAATGGCCCTGGCTCTACCATAACTACATCTACACCAAAAGGTGATACCTCATATCGCAAAGCCTGTGAGTAACCTTCTAAAGCGTGTTTGGTAGCGGTATAGGTTCCGAAAAACGGTGGTGACATACGCCCTACCAACGAAGAAGTATTGATAATTAAACCTGAACCTGCCTTTCGCATAGAGGGTAGCACCGCCTGCATAGTTCTGATTGCACCAAAATAATTGGTTTCCATCTGAAAACGAGCCTGTTCTACACTAAACGCCTCAGTAATCCCCAAGTACATAATACCTGCGTTGTTGATTAAGATATCGATATGCCCTGCTTCTGCAAGGATACCATCCATCGCCTCTTTTACGGATGTTTCGTTCGTAACATCCATATCCACTACTTTGATATGGGTAGAATGTGATTCTAATTCTGCCTTTTTCTCTGCATTCTTGCCATCAGGCTTACGCATCGTGGCGAACACTTTGTTGCCTTTATCGGCAAAATCTTTAGCAGCCTTTAAGCCAAATCCACTACTGCTTCCGGTGATGATTATATTTTTCATTTTTTTATTTTAAAATTGATTGGTAAATGTTTGGTTAAACAGACGCATAGGTAAAAGCCAAATAATTAAGTACCGACGCTACAAGCCAGAATATAGAAAATACGATACCGACATTTCTGCCATTTCTGGATACTTTAGGATGCTTTCCTAAGAAAGGAATACCGGCATGATTAGCATTGACTAGCGTAAAAAATACTGACATCACTAGTAATACCAAGTGTAAAACAGCACGCTCTTCCAAAGGTAATTGCATGCTGTAAACTGCACCAACTATGATGGAAATAAACGCTAACGCTCCTTGACGCTGTTCGAAAAGTAAAACAAATATGTAATCCTCTGCTGCTGTTTTCTTCTCTTTTGGTGCAGCCAAAAGTGCGGCATCCAACATCGCTGTTTGCTCATTAGCAGTTAGGTGATTTTTACCCTTTGGTAAGCTAGGTTCAAAAAGTGGAAGCACATAATTAGCTATCCAGCGAGCTAGCATAGGGTAGGCTACTTCTATTGAATGAAGTATGCCAGGTGCCATGCAGAGTACTAAAGCAAGTGTGGAAATTGAATTTTCTGTCATGATTAATTTTTTAGAGTTGATAGTTTTGTTAAAAACCTCCGAACATGCCATTATCATTCGCTAAGTTTTCAGAAGGCACTTCTTGAATGACATCCCAATGCTCCGCTACTTTACCATTTTCGAAACGTAGTAAATCGTAAAAGGCGACAGGAACTCCTTTTGCAGTACCCTCTGAAATGGAGAGTACAAAGTTACCTTCTCCAATTATTTTATGATTGGTTTGGTACACCCATTCTTCTTCTGCAAAAGCCACAAAAACACTATCAATTCCATCCGCTACTGTTGGACTATGTTGTAAATAGTCAGGTTCAAAATTGGCCACTACAACTGCACCAACTTCTTCAGGTGTACCTGTTATGATCGTATTGAAAATATTTGCGGTCTGTGTTTTATGTATTTCTGAGTTATCTAAATCTGTAATTATTGTTGCACCATCAATCAGCGTTCTTCCCGAAGGGTTCGGAGGTGTATTGGGCATTAAAGCGTCCCAATGTTCTGCTATTTTTCCATTTTCGTCAAAACGTAAAATATCAAACGATACCACCTCATCTGCTCCAAAAGGCGCAGCATTTCTCCAAAAATTATGAATAGCTATAAAATTACCGTCTTCGAAGATTCGGATATTTTCTACCGTGGTTCCATTCTGTTCCAGTACTGGAAAAAGTGCGACAAAAGCATCTCTACCGGTGGGAATAAATGGATTGTGTTGGATATAATCTTCCGTCACTAATTCCTCGATGGTGGCAACGTCTCTTGAATTGATGGCTTCAAAAAATGCATCTATTTTTTCTCTTTGACTCATTTCGGAGATTGAGTCTTCATCCTTGTCGCAGGATGCAAAAAAAGCAATTAGAACAAAGAGTGCTGCTACTATTTTAATATTTATGATTTTCATTTTTTTTATTTTAAAAGTTAAACATTCCGTTTTCGTTGGCTAAGTTTTCGGTAGGAATTTCTTGAATGACATCCCAATGCTCTACGGCTTTACCATTTTCAAAGCGTAACAAATCATAAAATACTTGCTTTTTTCCGCTCCATTTTCCCTCGCTTATGGTCAGTACAAAATTTCCTTCACCCAATACTTTGTGTATTTTAGTATACTTAAACATGTTGTTTTGAGAAGTGAGATATTCAACTGCTTCTACGATACCAGCTAATCCATCTTTTATACCAGGATTATGTTGGTCGTATTGCTCCGCACTTATGTAATCGGTAATTTTTTCAGGATTTTTACCCATCAAAATGTCCTCTACCATCGCTTTTGCCAATGCTTTATTTTCGGTAGTTTTATCTAAATCTTTAGCAGTTGTCGGACCGTCGGTCTGTGTTCTTCCGCTAGCGGTTTCTTTTACTAAAGTAGTCATAGCATCCCAATGCTCGGCAACTTTGCCATTATCGTCTAAGCGAATAATATCAAATGATACCATCTCATCAGCCCCAAACGGTTTAGCATTTCTCCATATGTTGTGCATAAATACATAATTGCCATCTTGGAACATTCGAATATTCTCAGCGGTCGTACCGTTTTCTTGTAGGACAGGCATCATTCCAATAAATGGCTCCAATCCTGTTGGAATAAATGGATTATGCTGAATGTAGTTTGCGTTAGCCAGTTCGCGCATAGTTGCAGGTTCATTTTTGAAAACAGCACCTAAAAAAGTGCCCACGGTTTCTTTTTCATTCATAGTTGAAGGTTTAGATTTTTGATTAATATCGCTTGACGTTTCAGTCGAATTACAGGCCGCGATTAACCCTGTAAATAATAGAATTGAAAATATTTGTTTCATACTTAAATATTTATTACTTTTAATTTGCAAGCAAAAATATATAAATAACTTTTGATTTGCAAGCAATTTTTAAAATAAATTGCATTTTGCAAGTAAAAAATAATAAATTCATTAAAATGATCAATAAATTTCGTTGTAATTGTCCTTTCACTTCAGCCTTGGATGTCTTAGGTGACAAGTGGATGTTGGTTATTGTAAAGCAGATGCTAATAGAAGACAAAGAGACCTTTAAAGATTTTACTGAAAGTGAGGAAGCCATTGCTACCAATATTCTTTCGACCAAACTCAAACTGCTGGAAGAATTGGGAATTATTATTAAAACGAAACGACCGAATAATAAGAAGACCAACCTCTATCTTTTAACTGATAAAGGATTGGCTTTAACCCCCATACTTGTGGAGCTGGCAACTTGGAGTGATAGTTATCTTAGGGATATTCATCCGACCATTGTAAATGGAGAGGCAATAGAATTATTACGGGAAGACAAAGCAGCTTTTGCAGTTGCGTTAGAGAAAAAATACAGGGAAAAATTGGCTGGACTAATTTAGCATGCGATAATGTTCTCCAAGTGACTCTGCTAGACATATACGGAGCATCGGCTGCATCTAGTATTGAATCACAGAAATATAATATATGAACAAACATCAAATTTTATTAATTCAGATTGGGATTTGTCTTTTATTGTGTGGCTGCAAAAAGCCTACCCCTCTTTCAGATTCAGTTCTTGAATTGAACGATTACCAAAAAAAAGTTCTCAATAATCTTTATGTTGACATTGATGAAATATATAATAGAACAGAAATGTACCTTTCTTCCTATGGAATTCCTAAGTTTGATAGCGGTAAGGTAACTGTATTCAAAAAAAATAACGGTAAATATGCTCCAGCTTCATCATTTCTTTTAAAAGATAGCATGTTGGTAAATTTTGGTAGGCCAGATCTTAATAATCCTATACTTTATGATGATAATGGAAATCTTCTACAGATCCAGAAAATGACTTTTACATATGAAGGAGACAACGTTAAGGCCTCAAATAATGGTGTTGCTAATTGGGAATTTGAGCACGAAAGCAATTGTGTAATTCGTCGGTATATATCTCGAACTTCAAGTTTTCATGAAACAAAAAAATTTTGCTACAATCAAGATAAAAGATTAATGTTATTTGAATGGTTTAACAATTCTGACTCTACTACTACTTTCGAATATTTTAAGTATGATGAAGGGATGTTAATTGGAAAAGTGCATTTAGAAATTAAAGATCTTGACACCCTGATAAACCAAAGAGTAGTAACAGAATCTGTTGAAAACGGATTGATTACGAAATATCAAACTGGAGTTGATCAAGTTATAGTTGGAAGAGATACTTTTCAAGTTAGCTACCCATTTGAGAATGAATATTTTTTAATAGACGAGGATCCTTTAACAATTCTCAAGAAGGTTCTTGAATTTGATAAATTAAAAGAAGAGATTATTTTCACATTTAATGAAAATGGACATCTAACTGAATATTATACCAAAGGTGATAATCGAAGAAAGTATAGAGTAAAATATGAATATGAAAAGCTATAAAATAAATTTGTAATGCTTGAAATGAAGATCGCAGTCTCTACAAACGTTGTGGCTGTTTTGAAAAAAATCGTATTAAAAACAATATGTCTAAAAAGAAATCAAAACGAATAATTAGAATTTTATTACTTATAGGAACAATTGCCTCTTTATACTTTGTTCCTTGGCCAATAGTAAAAGCTTGGATAGTTCCATTACCTATAAATGTTCAGGAACAAGTAAATAAGGCGACTGATTATGGATTTGATGGCATTGTTGTTTATGTAGATGAAAAAGGTAAAAACCCTGCATTTTATTCAGCAGGTTATAAAAATAGAGAAAGTAAAATCCCTGCCGACCCTAATTCATTGTTCAAAATTGCTAGCGTTAGCAAACTATATACTGCCCTTGCAATCACTAAATTGGTAAACGATGGACGTTTGTCTTTGGATAAAACGCTTGGTAATTATTTTCCTGAACTCGTAGGGAGAATAGAAAATACCGATAAAATTACCTTAAGAATGATGGTTCAACATCGAAGTGGCATTCCCAATTATACAGACACTCATCATTATTGGGTTCAACCAAAGGAAAGCGACAAAGAAAGATTGGAATTAGTACTTGATTTACCAGCCAGCTTTGAACCCGATACAGCTTTTGAGTATAGTAATACTAACTACTTACTACTTTCAAAACTGATAGAAAAAGTTACCAATGAAAGTAAATTTCAATACATTAAGGGAGAAATTTTAAACCCCCTACATCTCAAAAATACTTATGCCTCTATTCATGATGTCAATTTAGACGATGTAATGAGTGGTTATTATGTTGGCTATGAAAACGATTTAAAGACAGACGATAATGGTGTAATGTTGGCAACAGCAGAAGATCTAGGTAAATTTATACGAGCTTTAAATGACGGCTCAGTATTTAAGGATAAGAAAGAACAGGAAATCTATACTTCAATTTACAAGTATGAACATACGGGATTGATTCCTGGCTATCAAACGATTGCAAAATATCACAAGGACATTGATGCAGTAGTCATTCAATTCACAAATACTGTAGACTTTGAAGGCTACAACTGGAATTTATCAGAATTAATGTATAGTCGAATTGTGAAAATAATAAGAAATAAAAATTAGCCAAAACAATGGCTCAATTCCCTAAAGTTAAGCCAAAAAGCTGATTGATAATTGGAGGAAGAATCTATGTTTTTAGATCGCATTTTCCTTTGTTATAGTTTTGTAATCAAATACGTGTGTTTATTGTTATTTAAAATATAGTTGCCTCATAAATTCTAAAAGGAAAATTATTTTGTAAGTATTTATATCATTATATTTTTAGCATTTACAAGACAGGTTTGTAATTTTAACCACCTGAAAAGGATAAACGAATATCAGAACAAGACAGGTTAGACAAACCGAAATTGAAGGAATCAAATTTGACAAATTTTCCCCATCTAATTAATTTCTCGTACTTAGTTTGATCAGCCTTTATATTTAGGAGGAATTGAGTAAATTTGGGAAAAAAATATTGCTAATCAAGAGTTAGCAAGCGTAGTTAGAATTAATAAGATGAAGGAACCACTAATACCAAGTAATGAGGATGAAAGACTTGCAGATGTAATTGCACTTAACTTAACGAATTTTGATAAGGCAGAGCATTTTGATAGAATCGTTTTGATTGTTTCAAAATGCTTTAATGTACCTATAGCTTATTTTTCATCGATTGAAAGCACGCAACAAATAATACATAGTTCTTGTGGTATAGGTGATGTTACAAGTGATAGATCAACTTCATTTTGTGGACATACAATTTTACAAGATGAAATTTTTATAATTGAAGATACGCTCAAAGATGAACGATTTTTTGATAACCCAATGGTAATTAATGATCCAAAAATTAGATTTTATGCTGGCTTCCCTTTAAAGAGTCTACTTGGTAATAATGTTGGAGCACTATGCATAGCAGATACGGTTCCAAGAAAACTTGATGATGAAGAATTAAATGTTTTTAAAGCTATAGGAAAACTTCTAGTTGAACGACTTCGGATGTATAAGTTGGAAAGTATTCAAAGCCAAATCCAAGAATCAAAGGACAAATTAGAATCTTTAAATAAAGAATTATTACAATCTAAGCGATTTTACCAACAGATATTCGGACAGTATATGGATGAATCACTATTGGACAGAGTTATCAATGAGGAGCAACAACCTAAATTAGGTGGCGAGGAAAGGTTTGTTACTATATTGATGAGTGATTTGAGAGGTTTTACATCCTTGTCTTCAAAGTATGAGGCTAAAGTTGTTGTCGACATCCTCAACTTGTATTTTGATGAAATGTTTGCGATAATTCACCAACACGAAGGATATATTAATGAGATTCTGGGTGATGGAATTCTTGTGGTATTTGGTGCGCCTAACCAAGTTCAGAATTGTACTAAGAAAGCTATTAATTGTGCAAGAGAAATGCAGAAAAAAATGCAGGAAGTCAATGACACGCTACATAGAAGGAACTTGCCCTCTTTAGAAATGGGCATTGGAATAAATAGTGGAAATTTAATTGTTGGAAATATTGGGTCAAAAAAACGAATGAAATATGGTGTAGTAGGGGAGGTTATCAATATTGCAGCAAGATTAGAATCATTAGCCAGTCCAAATCAAATTTTGATAACTGAGTCCACCTTCAGTAAAAATGCAGATTGGGTTCATCCAGTTGGGCAGATGAGAACAAAACTTAAAGGTTTAGAAAAGCCTGTGGTGATTTACGATGTTTCGGAATTATCCTAAAAAGAAAATCTGTATATAATGACGATTTTTCCTAAACCTCGCTACTGCGTATACACCCTTGTTATGGACAATCTGGATACAAACAAAAGACATGGTTGACAGAGTTCAAGAATCAAAAAGGCTGTTATATTGTAATTCTAGTTCAAGCAATGTTAATTTCAATAATTTCACATAATTGGTATAAATAAATGGAAAAAAATTATAGAACAATAATCCTTGTATTTATTGCACTCTCAATACTAAGTTGTAAAAAGGATCCAGTAAAGGTATTAGTTAATACAAATTTTGTAATTAATAATAACCTTATTATAGACAGTAAAAGTTTATCCATATCCAATAATGGAAAAATATAAACATAAATATGAAAAACCAAATCGCAATTTTTTTCCTCTTATTTTCCACAGCAACAGTTGTACTTGCTCAAAGTTATACCATTTCTTCCGAAATAGTAGTTTTAAGGAAATAGACAGCATTCAATTAAAAATGAAAGTTGTTCTTCCTCCCCAAAGAGATAGTAGTGATCTCCTTCCAGCCATGGTATTCTTCTCAGGAGGTGGTTGGCACCAATGTGATTTGAAACAATTTGAACCTCATGCAAGATACTTTGCTGAAAGAGGAATCGCATGTTTTTTAGTGGAATACAGGGTGTGGAGTATCCATCGGGCGAGTATCTTTGATTGCATCGCAGATGCGAAATCGGCTATTAGATATGTAAATGAAAATGCTCAAAAATATAACATAGATAAGGATAAAATAATTGCTGTTGGAGGTTCATCAGGGGGGCATTTGGCAGCAGTAACTGCTATGACAGATGGTTATGACGATCCTAACGATAATCTTTCTATCAGTTCAAAACCGAAAGCATTGATTTTATTCAATCCTGTAATAAATCTTGGCCCAAGTGATACTCAAGTTTATGCATGGATAGGTGAGAAGTATAAAGATTTGTCGCCATTACATAACATAAAGCCCGAAACTCCACCGACCATTATGTTTTATGGAACTGAGGACGGTGGAATTTCCATGGAAGCATCTGCATATTTTTGTGCCGCGATGAAAGCAGTAGGAAGCCGTTGTGATTTATTTCTATATGAAGGACAAAAACATGGCTTCTTCAATCTAAGTTATAGTGAGTTCTATTTTAAAGAAACAGTTTTCGAAACAGATAAATTTCTTCATTCTTTAGGCTACCTAGAAGGAGAACCAACAATTATGGATAAAAAATAAAGCTTAAAAACAACGTATCAATTATATAGAGTTAAGTCAAAACGCTGGCTGATAATTTGAGGACGAAACAATTTTTGCACCTCACATTTATCTTTTTCTAATTTTATAATTAAACACGTATGTTTATTGTTATAAAAAATATTCTAACCTTATTTCCTAAATGGATTGTGTCGTCACTCTATTCAAATAACGAAAAGATCTCATGATCATAAGCTTAGAATTAAGATATTCAACTTTTAGAGTATCTTACGATTAAAGGATTTTTTAAGCAGAGTAATTTCATAAAATGATGTTAGCAATAGACAACTTTTAATCTAAATTACAATAGGAAATTTTTCTAAAGAAATTTTCATAAAATAATTATATATGCGGGATAATATCAATTTTTTTTTCAATCGGATAGCTGAAAAATTATGGTTTAAGCCACTTGTCTTTTGTTTGTTATCAATAGCAGGAGCACTTATTGCCCATCTTGCTGATGATACTTTCATGACTGATATAGTTCCTAAAATTGAAAAAAGCTCTCTTGAGGATCTGCTTTCAACCATTTCTGATATTATGCTCGTAATAGCAATATTTGCAGTAGGTTCTATGCTTTCTGCGTTTTCTGCCGCGAGTGGTTCAGCTACTCCAAGATCATTTGAACTTATCGTTTCTGACGATGTGTCCCAAAATGCGCTATCTGTTTATATTGGATCTTTTATTTTTAGTATCGTAGCTGAGATTGCCTTAAAAAACGGGTTTTATGGTGAAGCTGGTTATTTTGTTTTATTCATCTTAACTATTGCCGTTTTTACGATAGTGATCTTAACTTTTTTAAGATGGGTAGAGCGAATATCAAAACTGGGTCGCCTTGGGCATACTATAAAAAAAGTTGAAAAAGCAACAGCTGATGTTATTAAGAAAAGACTTGAAGAGCCCCTAATGGGTGGTTTACCTACAAAGCAAAGAGCTGATAAAGGAATTCCTATTTTTAGTCATCAGATTGGCTATGTCCAACATATTAACGTTGACTTTCTACAGGAATTCGCAGAAACTGCTGATGTCATTATAAATTTAAGCTGTATGCCTGGCACATTTATATCTCCTGACAAGCCAATATTATATATCATTTCACCACAAGAAAAAGCACCAGATATCGAAAAGGAGAAGCTAAGAAACGCATTTGTTATTGACGATAGTCGTTCTTTTTTTGATGATCCTCGTTTTGGTTTGATTGCCCTAAGTGAAATTGCTAGTCGGGCTTTATCACCTGGAATCAATGATCCTGGAACAGCAATAGCGATTATTGGTAGCCATGTTCGTTTATTCGTTTTATGGCTTGAAAAAGGAAAAAAAGTATATCCCAAAAAGATAAAGTACGATCGGATAGAGGTTCCTGAAGTTGCAATTGAGGATATTTTTCATGATGCTTTTAGACCAATTGCCCGTGATGGAGCAGATAATATTGAAGTCATGCTTCGTCTGCAAAAAGCATTTACTACTATTGCTTTTGTTGCTTCTAATGAAGTTAAAGAAATAGCATTAACTCATTCTCTCCATGCTTATCAGAGAGCTGAATTAGCAATTGAGAATAAGCGAGATTTAGATATGTTGAAAAAAGAATGCCCATATACAAGTAATTAGAAACTGAATATTCGGGAATATGGAAAGTAGATAAATGTTAAAACGATGATTTTGATAATCAATGAGTCATGGACGTTAGTCAGAATGAAAAAGAAAACGTCTTCTTTAAGCTGCAGAAAACTGCCAATTGGAAGCACCGTAAAAAAAAGACTCCAAAGCCTTTACACCTTACAAAATCTCTTGTCTAACTAAGAAAAGAGATTACCCTCGAATATTAGAAGTTGTCTAATACTATAAAACTCATTGGATTATGAAAAACTGGACGATAGCCGATATACCAGCTGATTTAAGCGATAATACCTACATCATTACGGGTACCAGCTCAGGTATTGGAACCGTAATAGCTTATGAATTAGCGAAAAGGGGTGCGCAAGTTATTGCGGGAAACAGAAATGTAGACAAAGCTCATAAGGCCATGGAAGCCATAAGGAATCAGTCAGATAATTTGAGCAGTCTAAAAGTCCTTCCACTAGATATTTCATCCTTTAAGTCCGTAAGGAAATTTGTAGAAAAAGTAAATAAGGATGCCAATATCTCCCAAATCGATGGCTTGCTCTTGAATGCGGGTATTATGGCATTGCCAGAGAGAAAGGAATCTATTGATGGATTTGAATTACAGATGGCTACCAATGTGTTGGGTCACCATTTGCTCACTTCCTTACTGATGCACAAAATTAAACTTGCCTCCAAGGCGGTAATTATTTCTACCAGTTCCTCGGCAAGCAGCAATGTATTCAATAAAGCAATTTGGAACGATATCAATGCGGAAAATAAATATGATCCTTGGGAACAATATGGCCTATCAAAAATAGCAGCAATTCAATTTAGAGATGGTCTGCGTGAAATCATAAAAGATGCGAAGCTTCAAAATAAAATCCATGTTCACACTACCCATCCAGGCTTAACCGCTACACCTTTGTTTGATGCTTCTAAAGGTATTTTTGCTAGCGTATTCAGAAGTGTCAGAGGTATCTTCATGATGAATGTGGAACAAGGCGCTCTATCCACTCTGCGAGCAACAGTAGATCAAACGCTCCCAGATGGTAGTTTTATAGGACCCGGAGGTATTACTGGTATGACAGGAAATCCGAAAGTGATTAAAGTTTACAATCCGAGACTATCACTCGATCCGATTTTAAGAAGGAAAATGTGGGAATATTGCGACCAAGTAACTAATACAATTTGGAAAATTTAACTACTAGTAATTTAATTGAAAAAATATTAAAAACTATTTTTTTAATTTTAACCATCTGAAAAGTGTAAACGTTTATCAAGACAACGGTTTATTTATACTTAACATAATCTTATTTATCGGCGTTTTTGTATCGTCCTAAAATGGGTTGACACTCAACTCATAAAACAATGATAGTCAAACAGTTACGTTTACCTTCGTAAAATTCAAAAAACCCATTAATCCTCCCGAAGTCTAAAAAAAGTACTCCATAAAATTTAAAACGGATTGTTCCCTAAATCAACTCTGTCTTTTACATTAAACTTAATACATAACTGGTAAAGTAAATTTCACTCGAACCTTTTCTCCTTTATCAATGCCTGAATGCCATAAAATATTTTTCGATTTCAAGTCATAGAGTACCTTTTTTATGGCTTCAAAAAATTTCCCATCTCTGCTCTGCATCGTTTGGACATCACTTAGACTTCCATCTTTTTCTACCACAAAGGTTACTATTGCTCTTCTGTTTTTTACTTCATTCGCTATTTTCAAATATTCAGGATGACTAAAGATGTATGCTTGAAATTTATCCGTTGAACATTTATAGCGTTGGCTATAATTTTCTATTTCTTCACATCCAGGAAACATCGGCATCACTTCTGCTACTTTTTTTACCTCAGAAACTGGTTGAGGCGAGGGAGTAATTTTCTTAGCCTCTTGTTGTCTTTTTCGATTTCGTGCTGCTATGGCTGCGTGCTCTGGGTCGCTTGCCTTTTCCCATCGATTACTTGGAATAACAGAACCAATAGCAATCTTTTTTTTCAATGGCACATAATCAGTTTTCTTCTTTTTGACTGTAATCTTAATTTGATATTCATGCTCTTCATCAGGTACTTCAAAAGAATATTTTGTTTGAGAAGTATTGAGTACTTTATCTTTTTTTCGACTCAAAACTTGTACCTGAGTAATCGTACGATTTGGAATTCCGCTGTAAGTCCTTATCCCTTTTTGCATGCAAATCTGATAAGTATTATCATAATTTCCATCTTTATAAAAGGTGATCGGTAATCCATCAATTTCTTGGATAGGTAAATTTTGAAAGTCTTTAAGGGAAATATAGAAGTCCTCTGTTTCTTCCAAGTCCGTTTCCATTGCTAAATTAAAATTAGCCGTCAAATACCTTGTTCCTTTGGGCGGCATTTTCTCCATATACAGACTGATCGAAATATCTTCGAAAGTACTTTCTTTCGTCAACTCTACTTTTCCCAAATCCAACTTCTCTCCTCTCTCATCTAAAATTTCGATAGAGGAAAAAATCGGATTATAACCTGGTGTCCCACTTTCAATTGGAAATTCGACATTGATTCCATCCTTGATCCAACGGGTATTTTGACTAATTGAGATTTTAGAAATACTTTGATCGGTAAAATGGTCATCTTCCATTTTGATAAAACTATCATCAAGCGAAAGATTAAAATTATTTTTGAAAAAGACTTCCCGAACGATTGGCTGATGATAAGTAATTTCTAATTCTGCGGTATAAGGTAAATCACTTTTTTTGACTTTAATATTTTTTTCATGCCCCCTAGAGTCACCACAAGACGTAACCATCGGATTAAGAAACTTTATTGATTTAACTTTCAAGGGAGTATTCGCGTTTGCTATATCATATGGACCATTCATACAAGCACCTCTTCCATTAATAGTCCACTCTATTATCGTATTATTTATTTTAGTCCGAACGCCTTCTTGCAATTCTACCGTTATTTTTTCAGTTATCAACTCATCAGTATGTTCTAGCAAAACTATCGAACCTTCTGTCATAATATTAGTAGCCATAGAGGGAATAGAAAATGCTTGAGTTTCAAATGTTGCGAGCCTATCATCTTCCGAAAGTGTTGGTAGAGACAAAGCTTGATACAGCTTAGTTGTTGCTATAAATTTTCCTTCGCGAGCCTGACCCCTTACATATTCATTTCGCTCCTGCTCTTTTATTGAACGCTCTTTTAAATAATCTTTGCCTCCATTATCTTTCATCAAAAATAACTTTGACCGATTGATGTCTATGGAGATATCTTTTTTAGAAAGTTCTTTTTTTGTCGCTTTCGGCAAAGTAATTTCATGCGTCAGTTTTACTCCTTCATCAAAGAAATAGTGCTCCCTTGCCGCAATTTCCAAACTCATAGGTACGCATTGAAAATCTCGATTAGCATCATATCGAAATCCATTTTGTGGGCCATAATTTTTGGTAAAAACTTCATAGCGGCAAATCACAGATACTTTATCCAATGGATGCAATAAAGAATATTGAATGCGATGATTTAAGAAAAATGTCGATGGCTTGATTCCTTTGCTGACGATGGGTTTTGATGATCCATAATACATTTCGTAAATGTCAGTTTTCCCATTTTGAAAAGTGACGGGGGGTGATTGACGATGATAGACTAGGCTTTCATTTTCATCAAAAACCTGCACATCAATGACGGCACTAATAACAACTCCTGTTTGATTGTAAACTATCCCTGAATGCACAGAATGAAGCATAATTGAATTAGTCTGTGGTGTGTAAAAATGATAGTAAACTTGCGCTTTGATAGCACTACTCAAAAAAAGTAATAGAATTAATATAGACAATAGCTTCTTCATAACTTTAAAATTTTACAATTGACGTAGCATAAAATTCTTGTTGTTCGTTTTTTATATTCAAAAAATAAATTCCTTTTGGTAAAAAAGAAATATCAATCTGATCAGAAAATGATTTTTGTAACAATACTTTTCCGTGAACATTTAATACTTGAATATCTTCAATAGACTCCCCTCCTTTGATATTAATAAAATCAGCAGTAGGATTTGGAAATATGGAGTATCCTATTTTTGATTTTAAATCAAGTGTAGGAGTCGGATCACTCAAATCCATTTCTACCACCCCATTACTTGTTCCAATAAAAATTTTGTCTCCGATAGTTTTCATTTCATAACAAGTCGCATATCCAAAGGCTGGGAAGTTAGAATTACTTTCATCATAAACCACCCAATCCGTTCCATCAAAAACGGCTACATCGTTAGAGTAAAAATTACCAATAATAATATCATCTCCGTGGGAGGTAATTGCCGTAACATCTGTGTAAGGAATATCAGAGTTTAAAGAAGTGATATGCTCCCAATCCGTTCCATCAAAAACCAAAAGCCCTCCATTATTAAAATTATTATCATTGATAGAAAACCAAACTCTTCCATCTTCGGTCACCGTCATTCCATTAATTTCATCTGTTCCGATAGCACCTAAAACAGGATAATTTTGCCAATCATATTTTGTGACTTGCCCTTCTTTAAGGTTGTAGAGGTCTCCGCCATCATCAATCCAAATTTCATTTTTTGCACGATCCAATTCTATAAATGAAGGAAGGAATATATCATTCAACAAAGCTAAACCTCCCGTAAATGCTCCATCATGTGTCCATGTTCCGTTTTCCAAAATTGAAATTCCATTTCCATTGGAAAATCCAAAAACAATTACATTATTGGTATCAATGGCCAAATCTCTCATGTATTCATGAGGTAACTCAGAATTGGAAGGCAAATAATTAGTTACGGTTGTTCCATCAAATTGATCTACGCCTGAATAGTGAGCAATCCAAATATCACCATTCGGAGCAAGGTCTAATTCTCTAGCAGCAGAAATTGCATCACTTTCAAAACCATAATTTTGACGATCAATTGTTGTCCATGAACTCCCATCGTAAGTGGATAGAATTTTTTCTCCTCGAGAAATACAAACCAAGTTATCTCCATCAACGACCATTTCTGTTATGTAATTTCCAAAGTTTGAAGGATCAGGATTGTGTGTAGAAAAAATTTGAGCAAATGCTGAAATGTAAAGTATCGAAACTAAAAATGTTATTATTGTTTTCATCTAATTAACTAGTGTTATGAGTTTAAGTAATGACTCAAATGTATTCCATTCTTTTTTTTAAAAAATAAAAATAGAACCAACGGTCACTCTCAAAAGAGCATCGGTAAATGCTTTTTCCATTCCTCCGACAACAATGACCTTTCCTCTAATTGCCTCATTAATCTATTTTTTCTCTCCATACATTTGAATCAAATAATTTTTAAAACACTAAAAAAATAGAAAATGAAATTTTTAAATTTATTTGTAATTGCATTGTTATCAATAATTTTAACCTTTACCTCTTCTTGCGAAAAAGATGATGAAGGTCAAGCTGGAGTAGGTTATGAAAACTGTGATGAGTCTTCTAACTGCAATGATAAAAGTTGCGCCCGAATGCTTGATATTAGAGATGATGTAATTTGCTCTATTGAAGAAAATGACGATGAAGATTGGTACGCCTACGTAGTGACTGGAAATGATGTCAATAATAATGGCGGTAACTATTCTTTCAATTTTATTAATGATACAGAAGCACTCAATATTAAAGTAGAATTATTCCTGGATGGCGTAGCCGAAGGCAAGATTATGACGACTGGAAATGGTGATGGTATTTATGAAGGTGGACTAGACTTGACAGGTGGCATCACTTTTTTGGAAGAGGGAACATACTATCTTAAAGTGAGTAGAGAGAGCGGCGATCTAGGAAGTGGAATTTACCAAATCAGAATTAACTAAAAATGAAAAACCTACCAACCCAAATTGAAATCAACGCCACACCTTACGAGGTGTGGCTTGTTTTGACCCAATTTCATTCCTATGAATTATGGAATCCATTTATAGCTAATATAAAGGGTGAAGTTCGTTTAGGAAAAAAACTAAACGTGACCTTGTTTCCAAGTATGCCCCAACTAAATGATCGAATGCTCGATAACAAGAAACTAGACGACGGACCAAACTTTGCAGGACAAGAAATGACACAACTCAACAAATCGTCTTCCTTCAACGTAAAAGTCACTCAGCTCCGAGATGAAAAAAAATTACGCTGGGAAAAAAAATCTTTTTTCCTAGGCAATTACTTCCATGAATTCATTCTAGAAAAAACTTCTAACGATACCACTACCTTTAAAAATAATATTTATATGAGTGGATTTTTGGTCAATATGGGTTGGGATGCCTACATCAAACATATGTACCAAAGTGGTTTGGAACTCATGAACGAAGCACTTAAAAACAAAGTCGAAGCCAAAGATTTTTATATAGATATCAAATTAGCTGACGAAAGAAGGTAAGAACTCTAAACCGTTCATTCCTAAAAATGAACCGATACTCCGAGGTTTAACATTTTCCTGCCTGTCGGCAAGCAGGTTTTCCAAAAACATTATATCTTCAAGCTATGCAATGCGTGCAAAAATATAGTTGGAAAAAAATGCTCTCGGTTAGTATTTTTTTAAGTTGTTGCTTGGGAGTTTTTTCTCAAGACTACGACTATATTAATTATACCACCAAAGATGGACTGCCAACCAATTATGTCTATGGCGTAGTCGAAGATGATGATGGATACATCTGGGCATATACCGAAAATGGATTAGCCAAATTCGATGGCTATACTTTCCAAAATTTCAATACGTCAGATGGATTACCCGGCAATGACATTGTTAATGCGGTAAAAGATAAAGAAGGAAAAATTTTCTTTTGGATCTATAACAATCGACCTTCCTATCTTTTTCAAGATAGTTTTCATATCATTCATGATACGCCCTGTAGCATAATTAATGGATTATATGATGGATATATTGATTATGTATGCGAGGATTATAGTTTGATATCTTTTGTGGATAATCATGTAGTTCCTGTTCAATACGGACTAATTGATTCCTTCTTGTTAATGAAGGAAAGGAATTCATTTGAACTGAAAAAAAGGGAAGCGTTGCCAAGGAATTATAAACAGGGAATTCCATTAGACCAATCATATAATTTGATCATTAGTCAAGATTCTGTTTTTTATTATTCTTTTGGAAAAAAAAGTACAATCAGGTCTTTTACTGATGGATACATAGCTATTTTTTATAATTCACAAAAAGCATATTGGAAAAATGGAAATCAAAAAGGGGAAATAAACCTAAGTGGATTTTCATGGAGCATGGGAAGTCAAGCTCAACAGGGACTATTTGAATTAAATAATTCTTATAAGGTCTTAGTGAAAAATGCGCAATTTGAATTTTTACTTTTAAACTTTAAAAATAAAGACGTCAAAAAAATTGATCTTAATCAACAAGGAATTTTTCCAGAATCTCATGCTGAAATTAGTGCCTTCGATAGCACATTTATAATAAGTACTGACAAGGGGATATTGGAGTATGACTTTGAAGGAAACCTAGTCGAAAAATTAATCTTACCCGACTTAGTACATAACTTTTATTTGCATCGTGGGTACAAAGATTCGAAGGGAAACTTTTGGGTAGGTAGTCGCGAAGGTGGTCTTTTCTTTTTTCCAAAACAAAAACGTAACACGAGTCGCCTGACTTCTATTTTCTCTAAGGACAAAACTTTCGAGCGATTGATAAGTACTTCGGATGGACAACTTTTGGGCATTACCGATAACTGCGGAATTTATCATATTAAAGAAAATCAACTCATTAAAGTTGCTGAACCGATTAAAAGAAATAGATTTAGAACAGCAATAAATACACCTCATGGAATTATTATTTCTAGTTCTTTCCGAGATTTTTTAATACAAAATAATGGCAATCAATTTAAAATAAGTTCTGTAAAAGATAAACTTAGATTTCAAATAAGCAGCAAGGCTAAGACGGATAAGGAGGATCGAGTTAATGGCAGGAACTTGTTTTTAAATAATGCCTTCTCTTTTTCTTATGATGAAAAGAGACAAATACTCTATTCAAATTACACCCAAGGATGGGTAGCAGAATATCGATTTATTGATGGTAAAAAAATTGAATTTAAGTGGAATAGATTAGGATGCAATAATTTATATTTCCATTCTGAGCAAGACAAATTGTTTTCAGGCTATAGTGAAGGAATGGCAATTGTAAAGGATGAAAAAATGATTCCTTTTCTAGCTGAAAAGAATGCTTTAAAAAATATTTCTACCATAGCTGGAACTGGGGATGATCTTTGGATTGGAACAGAAAGCAATGGACTTTTCCATTATTCATTTGCTACTCAAAAATTGAACAAAATATCTGACGCAGCCAATATTCGACGACTTAAATTTGACCAGCAAAATGTATATGTGTCCAGCAATGAAGGTGTTTTAATTGTTTCAAAAAAGGCTCCGAGTGAAGTTCCAATCATTCAATATACTTCAAAAAATGGATTGCCTTCCAATGAAATTCAAGATGTACACCCCACCGAAGATGGAAAATTTATCTATGTAGCAACGACGGAAGGATTATATAAAATTGATAGAATTGCAGATTTTAAAACCACGCTTTCTGCTGAAAATTTGCAAATCAATAAAGTCTCAGTAAATCAAAAGATAGTTTCGAAAACGGATCATTTAAATCTCTCTCACCTCGAAAATAATCTGGAAATTCAATATCACTTGCAATCGTATGCGAGCAATGGAGACATCAAATATTTTACTAAGTTAGAACCGATTCAAAAAGATTGGAAAGAAACCAAAGAGCGAGAAATCAACTTCTTTTCGCTCGCACCTAACGAATATACTTTTAACCTCAAGGCACAAGATATTTATGGAAATGAGGTTTCCATCGAGCCTTTGAAAATGAAAATTCGAAAAGCATTTTGGCAAACAATAGGTTTTCGATTGATGACTGCCTTTGCTTTTTTAGGAGGATTGATTTTTTGGTTTCTCCGAAGAGAGAGGAAACAAAAAGAGCAACTCCAAAAAGAAAAAACAATCAATCGTCGAATGGCAGAATTGGAACTTTCAGCACTCCGTGCGCAAATGAATCCACATTTTGTTTTTAATGCCTTGGGGGCGATTCAATATTATATTCAGACAAATGAAGTGGAAGCAGCCGATGATTATTTAACCAAATTTGCTAGACTGATGCGGAAGTATTTGGACAGTTCTAAGCAAAAAATGATTTCGTTGAAAAATGAAATTGAATTGTTAGAAATTTATACGGATTTGGAGAAATTACGTTTTGAAGATTTGTTTGCTGTAAAAATTGAGGTACAAAAAGATATAGATGTTGATGATATTTATCTACCATCGATGCTCATTCAGCCATTCGTGGAAAATGCCATTAACCATGGACTCGATGAACGTAGAGATAAAAAAGGCATTTTGAATATTCGTTTTTATAAAGAGCATAAGGTGCTCGTTTGCGAAATTAATGATAACGGAGTAGGTCGAAAAAACACCCAAGCTACTCATCGAAAGGGCCATCACTCACGTGGCCTTGGCATCATCCAAGAAAAAATACAAACACTTCGAGCATCTGGATTAATTGATATTTCATTGGACATTCAAGACCTCGATTCCACCGATCCTAAATATCCCGGAACCCAAGTAATTTTAAAAATTAAACACCTTGACAATGACAACATTTAACGCACTCATCATTGATGACGAACCTAAACTAAGAAAAGTTTTACAAATAAAACTAGAGCAATATTGCAAAGATATTAAAGTCGTGGGCGATGCTGCTAATATCTCAGAAGGCTATGAAAAAATTAAAGCCTTGCAACCTCAAATTGTTTTTTTAGACATCTCCATGCCCGGAGGGTCAGGTTTTGATTTGTTGGAAAAATTTACTGAAATTAATTTCGAAGTAATCTTTGTCACCGGCTTTAATGATTATATTTTGGATGCGCTCAAAGTGAGTGCGGTCGATTATTTACTCAAACCTGTGATCACCGAAGACCTCGTCAAAGCGGTGCAAAAAGCAAAGGACCGAATCGCCAATCGAGAAAAAATTGAGATGTATCATATTCTCAAACACAACTTAAATCACCTCGGTGAGCAAGATACTAAAGTTGCGATACCTGGTGCGAATGCTTATGATTTTGTCCAAATTAAAAATATCATTCGTTGCGAAGGTTGGCAAAAATATACTCGAATTTATTTGGAAGATGGGAGTTGTATTGTGAGTTCTTACAACATTGGAGTATTCAAAGATATGCTTGAAAATTATGGTTTTTACAGCACACACAAATCACATTTAATTAATCAAAAACGAATTGCACGTTATCTCAAAGAAGGAACCATCGTGATGTCTGACGGAGCTCAAGTTCCAGTTGCTCGTCGCAAAAAAGAAGAATTCGTAGAGCAAGTTTTAAAAAACCTAATGCATCTATGATGAACCTTCGTGCCCTCTTTTTAGCTGTTTTATTTTTTGGAAATATTGCTCTACTTTATGCTCAAGGAGTGCAAGGAATTCCCTACCCACTCTTTGAAGATGGAGCCACTTGGTCTAGTTCGCAAAACTCTACCAATGATATTTTATTGGACCAAGAAGGATTACTTTGGCTCGCCGCCAAAAGTAAAATTGTGCAATGGAATGGGCAACAAGCTAGAATTTATGATGCCAATGCAACAGATGGATTTGGAGTGGAAGGGACTAATTTTCGGAAGCTTTTTGAATGTAACGATTCTACTTTGTTGATCCTCCGACAGCAAGAAAACGTGAATTTGACTTTGCTCAATAAGAATGAAAAAAGTAGCCGCCCTGCAGTTTTTGATTTTGAAAATAATAAAAACGAGAAAGGATATATTGCTGATGTTTTCCAACAAAATGAAACCATCTACTCGGTGATGCACTATGGGAACTATATCAACATTTACGAAATGGTGGATGAAGTTTTTGAGTTTCGCCGCAAGGTTTCTTTTGATTATTTTATGGGACAAAAACCACTTCATGCTACTTTTGCCTATGGTACTTTTTGGGTTGGCATTGAAGGAGAAGGCATTTGGAGATGCAAAGAAAATGGTACTGAGCTTGTTTTAAGTTTAAAAGATTTACCAGTTGGCGACCTAACCAATCTACTATTTTTACAAACTGATAAAAAAGGAAATCTATGGTTGGGACTTCGGAACGAAGTAAATATTTATATCTGGAATGAGGCTGCTCAGGAGTTTTCCTCCTACCCTATTCCTTCTCAGAATTTAGTGAATCAATTGAAAGAAGACCGCAAAGGGAACTTGCTTTTTTTAAGTGGAAAATATCCTCGAGATATTGCTGAAGCACAATTATTAACCGATACAACTTGGATAAATTACTCTGCGTTGATTCCCAAAAACATGGTCAATGTTTATCCATCTGAAGATTGGACCAAATCATTTTTCGCAGCTACGACGGCCAATGTCAATATTGTAGAAATTCAAAAAACTCAAATTCAGTCTTTTCTAAACTTCAATCCAGACAACAAAGAATGGGGATTTTTGACCAAAGGAATTAATGAAGACGAAGCAGGGAATATTTATTTTTTATCAGAAATAAATGGATTCTATCGGCTAGACAAAACAACCGAAGACACCACTCGAATTCCTGTGGTCGATGAATCTGGAAATGAAATAGATTATCGTTGCGGTGGAGCTTTGCATCGCGACAAGAATGGTAACCTTTGGTTCAAAACATGCACAGGAAAAACCCAAGGTCGATTGATGAAATTCAATCCACAGACAGAACAATTTAATATATATTATTTTGACAATTTGATCCGAGATATTGATATCGGATCAGACAATCAGATTTGGATTTCTTTTCATAATTTACAAGATCGACGAGGACAATTAAGCGTTTTTGATATTGAAAAAGAAAAATTTCTTCCAATCGAATTGTCTGATGAAGCGGGCAATACTTTTTTTCCTGAACCTCGTTTTTGTCTTTTCCAAAATGACTCCATCGTATGGATAGGAACGATCAATGGTTTAGTAAAAATCAATCCAAAAACTAGATCATTTAAAACTTTCACTACAGAAAATAGTCAATTAAAAAATGATCAAATCATTGCTATGCATCAAAACTATGAAGGCGATTTAATCCTTGGAACCTATGGCGGTGGTGTTCAAATCTTTAACCCAATAACTGAAAATAACAATACATTTACAAGTGAAGAGAATGGATTAGTGCAAGATTACGTTTGTGGAATTTTGCCTATTGATAGTACTCGGTATTGGTTGAGTACATTTGATGGACTTTCTTATTGGGATACTAAATTGAATCTGTTTGTCAACACAAATAAGAAACAAGGGCTAAGTCATTTTGAATTTAATCGATATGCTTTCCATAAATCTTCTGATGGAAAGTTTTATTTTGGAAATGTCAATGGCGTAAATCGTATTAATGCAGATCAAATTGTAGGAGTGAATCGACCGCCTATTTTGGGGCTTTCTTCTATCTCTAAATATTATGGAAATGAAGATTCTTTATATATCCAAAATACGCACCTCAAGCAAATAAAAACTATCGAACTTACGCCTGATGTAACGTACTTACAATTTGATTTTTACCTTAATGATTTTATCGGCCAAGAGAAAAGTAAGGTCATGACGAAGCTCGAAAATACAGACGATGAATGGGTCTCTGCCAATGAAAAAAAACAAGTTCGATATCGTCTATTACCTCAGGGTAATTATACAATGTTAGTCAAAGGCTTTTCTTCAAATGGTGTTTCCTCTGTTAATACTTTGGAGTTTAAAATTATTTCAAAACCATATTTTTATAATACTTGGTGGTTCTATTTAATAGTTTTGGGGGCGTTGACAGCAATTGGTTCTTGGCTTTTCAGATGGCGTATTCAACAGATTAAAAAGGAGGAAAATGAAAAACAAAATATTCAAAAAAGATTTGCGGCGCTAGAATTACAAGCTTTACAAGCTCAGTTGAATCCACATTTTATTTTTAATGCACTCGGTGCTATTCAATATTATATTCAAGTGAATGATGTGGAATCAGCAGATATTTATCTGACTCGATTTGCGCAATTGATGCGAAAATATTTGGATGGTTCAAAGGAAAAAATGATTACGTTAAAAAAAGAAATTGAATTGTTACAAATCTATTCGGAATTAGAACAATTGCGTTTTGATAAAATATTTGACATAGAGTTCATAGTCGATCCAACATTAGAAATTGAAGATATTTCCTTGCCTTCGATGATGATTCAACCCTTTGTAGAAAATTCTGTCAACCATGGATTGTCTCCTCGAAAGGATGGAAAAGGAAAATTAGAAATTCATTTTTATCAAAAAAATAATTCTCTGATTTGCGAAATTAGAGATAATGGTATCGGTCGTAAAAATGCCCAAGTCAACAAACGTAAAGGCCATAAATCTCGTGGTATGAAGATTCTTGACGAAAAAATTCAAACGATGAAAATGTCTGGAATAATGGATATTAAAATTAAAATTTCTGATTGGAAAAAAGAAGATGATGAGTATCCTGGAACACTTGTGACTTTAGATTTTTCTAATTTATTGGAGTAGAACGGCTCTTTGAGTTGTTTTACCCGTTCCTCTTTTCAAACTTACCGTTCGTTCCTTTCTTCAGTTTTCGAGTAAAATTTAACTCATCTTTAATCATATAATTTTCGTTTTCACTCAATAAACACATAAACGTAAATGTATTGTTGTAACCTATAAGTTTAAAATCTAAATCTTCCTTTCTTAAATCCGAAAATATTTTTTAACTGAATTTTTATGACAGATTTCAGACTGGGAAAAGTATGCCCCTACATGAACTGTTTAACTCTAAAATTTAAACTACAATGAAAAATTTATTTCTTCTGCTTCTATTTTGTTGCAGCTTTTTTTCAGCCTTAGGACAAAATACCACTTCGGGAGTATTTCAAAATTCTGCGTATGTACAACCAGAACCTTCCTATTTTGGGACGACGGACATTACCTACTTTGAATGCGAAAGTGATATTATTTTAGATGGATCTAGCTCCATGGGAGAAGATAGCTACAAAATAATCCTCGCCGAATTTGATTTAACAACATGGACGAATGTCAACGTTTTTTATGACCAATGGATATGTACTTCTTGTAACGTTCCAAACAATATTGATGTACTTTCATTTTTTCCTAATGGAAAACCTGAGTGCGATAAGACCTATATTTTGACACTAGCAACAGGCCCAGTTTACGATGCTAAATTCTTTTTCTTTAGTGTCGATTGCGGAAGTGATCCCTTGCTAAAGACTTTTAGTGCGAAGATAAATTCTGTAGAGTTTGATTCTACTGCATTACCATTGACGAATGACTTATGTCACTCTGCCTACGAAGACCCTGTAACCAAAGAAATAAGGTTGGCTGGATATACCAATGGAATAGGAAGTGGAAATTTTGACCCCTACATTGCAAACTTCGACAACACAGGAACAAAACAACTTTTCGACCGGTCAATTAATGATACGCAAGATGATTATATCTATTATAATAATCCTGCAATTTTGGAATGTACTAATCAAGGCACTCCGAGTTATGCAATGATGATGACAGGAAGACGTGATGATGATTTTTTGATCTCCATTGATGACCCTTTGACAGGATTGAATATTTATCATAATGTTTTTGGGGAAAATAGTGGTGCTACGGAGGTAGGACATTCTATTATTCAAGATCCCAATGGAGGAATCGTAGCAGTTGGTTTTGTAAACAATGGAACTGCTGACGATGTATATGTAGTGGCATTGGATTCGTGTTTGGATGTAAGATTTACCAAATCATATACGTTAACTGGAAATGCTCGAGCGAATTCTGTAGCAGTAGTTGATGGACTGTTGAACATTAGTGGAAGTCCTTTGGGAGGTTTTCAATATGCCATTACAGGTAAAGTTGATAACGATGTTTTTGTGATGATTATCGATCCATTTACAGGTGACCCTGTTGGTCCAAGTAGTATGCGTTATGATATTCATAATAATGCTGATGATACTGGTGAGTCTATCATTATGGATAAAAATGGAGACATTGTAGTTACGGGGACAACCGATGGAATTGAACCAGGCAATCCTCAACCCATTTTTCCATCTCGTCGTCCTTTTATTTTAAAAATAGGGAAGGGAGATGAGTTTAACTCAAATTGGGGGAACATCGATGCGATAACTCGAATTGAAATTCAAAATAGTCAAGATGAAAGTAGCCACTCCATTGCAACAACCGCAGGTGGAGATTATGTGATTACGGGATTTTCAAAAGCAGATTATAGTTTACTCAATCAAGGAATTAGACCTGCATCAACCCACATTACTAAAGTTAGTGAGGACTTGAGTTCAGTTATCTTTTCAAATAGTTATAGCGAAGGTGCTCGATCCACGATTGGAGAAAGAATAAGTGTTACTTCTACCGATCGGTTGGTACTAGCAGGATATTGTACAGAACAATATGAATTAAATTCAGGAGCATTAGCTTTTGATAGTGA
Organism: uncultured Saprospiraceae bacterium; assembly: GCA_964352225.1. GTDB lineage: Bacteria > Bacteroidota > Bacteroidia > Chitinophagales > Saprospiraceae > CAJQQY01. The sequence continues at coordinate 31,350 of CAYGRM010000007.1, forward strand.
TATTTATTTGATTGCAACAGATAGTTTGGGGCAGTTGGATAATTGTATTTGTTATAATGAAGAGTCCGCAGTTATACTTGCAGCGATACCAACTGCAATTGCTCAAGCAGTTTTACAAGTTGACTTGACCCAACCTGAATTTCCAGTACAGTCTCCATATGCTGCTTTTGATTTGCCCGTTAGCTATTGCGATAAATATTGTCCAGAGCCGTCAGTCGGGAGCACTTGTTCTGTGTCAGGATGTCCAGCAAGTTCGGTTTTAAATATCAGTACAGGAATTGATGGTGGAGGAAATTTATTACCTATTAATAATGCAACTACGGGAATTGACCCGTTTTGGAGATTGATCAATCTACCTGCTTTGAGAGATCCGATACCCGCAGGAGTAAATTTTCCTGAAATGTACGCTGTGGATATTTACCCTCTTGCTGCTCCTAACTGGAATAACATAGGCGCTTCTCCCATTTCTCAACCAATAAGCGTCCGTCCAAATTCAGCATTTAATGCGGACAATCTAAATGTAAGCCAACCCTGGCGAATAAGAAGAGAGTTTTGTGTTTGTGATACAGCTGAAGTAGACATAGCTGGATTAATGAGAGCAGATGATGTTGGATTTTTTAGGTTGTATGAGGAGGGTAATCCAAGTCCTCTTGTAAATGTACTGGGAGCTACTAATCCTGGAACAAATATTACTAATTTTTTTACTGATTGGAGTATCAATTGGACAGGCACGTTGAATCCTGGTACTTACCATCTTGAATTTGAAATGGTCAATACTTTGGGTAGTGCGATGGGCTTCAATGTCTCCGCTCAAATTACTGATCTTGGAAATAATAATACCTTATTGAATTCTACACCTAACTGTTGTGGCAAAGGAACACTAGCAATTCAAAAATTAATAGATGAAGATTGTAGTGATTCTCGAACTCCTGCTGACCAAGAAGGTAGTGGTTGGAATTTTCAAATAACTAATACTGCCACTAATGTAACAGTCAATGCCACGACTGATATTTATGGAGAAATTATTTTAAGACAATTACCTTTTGGAACTTATACCATTACTGAAAGTTGGGCTGCACCTTGGGTGCCAAGTAATCCAACAAGTGGTACACAAACCATTACTATTGACGCAGCGAATCCAAATGGGATGGTAGATTTTTTAAATAAAAATCCAGAGTTGTGTACCTGTATCGAAGAAGAGATTAATCCTATTTTCCCAAACCCTACTCCTACAGATGCCTGTTGTTGTTATGAATTTGTGATTGACAATAATTATGGGCCTTACTATGATGAAATAGAAATTGTTGCCAATGGATTTAATATTAATGTTTTAAATAACACCTCTGGTTTTGCTAACCCAGTTCCTCCAAATGCAATTAAAGCGAGTTACACCATTCCACCAGGAACCAATCAAAGTATTGTAGAATTTTGTACTAATGATTTAGTTGGTACAAGTACGGTTACGGTAAATTGGTACTACCAAGGAAATATAGTTTGTACTTCTGACCTAGATGTCACCTGTGATCTTGTTGAGCCAACTATAAAAACTTTCGACGTTACTCATCAGTTGGAAGAAGATACTTTAAACAATAGTTTTGACTTTGGAGTTGCTGCAATTCAAAATGTTGATGGTGATTTTATTTCCATCGGTCATGCATTATCAGTTGCAACGAATGAAATAGATTTCGCTTTTGCAGATTATGATTTTGTTGGACAAATAATTAATACCCCGCAACTAAATGTTCCCAATGATCCTAATATTGGATTTTTGGAAGTGATTGACGCGAAAGAAATTATCAATGCTTCTGGAGCTCAAGATGGATATATAGTTTTACTTTATGAAGATTCTAATCCTAATCTCCGCACTTATTTAGCTCGACTGAATACCCTTGGTCAAGTGGTGTGGATTGATTTGGTGGATGCAACTGATCAAAATGGAATTTTGTTGGATTTAATTCCTCGAGATTTTATTATTGATGGCAATCAAGCTGTGATTACTGGAAAATTGATAGATGGACAAATTGATAAACCTTTCGCATTATCTTATGATTTTGTTACTCATTCAGTTAGCTGTATCAATTATTATCTATTGGCAGCTACTGCTGGACTTCCAAGTGAAGGAACAGCTATTTCGAAAATGTCAAACGGTAATTATGGTATTGCAGGTAGATATGGAAATGATGGAATCTATTTTGAAATTAATACTTCTTGTAATATTCCGTCAACGTTTCAACCCATTAGAATGGATGCAAGTAGTATTGTGTCTGATATGGAAATACCTGTGAAAATTTTAGAAGATAATATAGGTAACCCAGTTATTTGTGGAAATATCGAAAGAGGAAGTTCCAATGATCTAGTATATGTTTTCTATGGAAATGTTACCACGCAATATGAATTAAATAATAGCGAAGCCAAACTTTATGATGCTATGTTTGATCTGACAGGTGACATCGTATTGGCAGGTGAAGTTGATATTAATCAAAGCAATCATGGATTTTTAGCAGTAGCCGATTTTCAAAATGCGGTTCAAGGAAGTATTATTAATTTAAATTGGTCTCGTAGATATTTTGATGTAGAATATCCTGAAACTGGTATTCGCCAAATTACCTTAGCTCATGATGGAGGATATTATACCGTCGGTTATGGAGTAGATAAAGATGCACCTACAATTGGATTTAATTTAAACTTTTTTGACACATGGATTATGAAAACCGATATGGGTGGTAACCTGCAAGATTGCGATTGCTATGAAGACATTCCTTTTCAGGTAAATGGAAACGATGGTGTTTTTAATATCTCTAATGATCCTGTTGCTATCAATGGAAGTGCCACAATGATTCCCCCAAGTTTTTCTCCGCTTCAAGATGCCGAAACGGTTTGCGATAGATTTTGCCCAACAGATACATGTTTGATTTCTTCTACGATCTTTCCGATTCAACAAGGAGACACTTGTTGCTATGCTTTGGATTTGAATAATCAAAGTACAACCGCTTATCAAGTGGAAGTAATTATAAATACGCCAAGTGTATTTTTTGATTTCGCAACGATCAGCACCGCACTTAATTTTTCTTATTCTCCACAGTCTATCATTTTAGATAATGGAGGTTCTCCATTGCCTTCGGGTAGCACCCTCAACTATCTTCAATTTTGTTTAGGAAATTCTAGTAGTGCTACAGTTACCTTACAAAATTTCACACTTAAGTATTATGATATTTTCGGAAACGAATTACCAGAGTGTGAACAGACTTTTGAAGAGGAGTGTATTTTAGAATGTACTGATGAAGAGTGCGTAGATATATTTAATATTTCAGTTGAATGTGATTCATTGGTTGCAGGTAAATTTAAATTTACTTACCAAGTAATGAATAAAACAACTGATGCTGTTTTGACTGATTTGAATTGGAATGTCTTGACACCTGGAACTATTTTAGGTGCTACTTCAACTCCAATCGTCACTCCAATCGGACCTGGGGTAACCTCGGTAGATCAATGCATTGATATCTTTGATGCAGGACCATCATTTCCAAAACAAGTAGATATTGTTTTTGCAGCATCAGGTTATATTGTTGGGCACCCTGATTCTTTGATGTGTTGTCATGATCAAAAAGATACGGTGACGATTATTTTACCTAACTGTTGCGATCCTTGCGATACCACTTGGGTGGTGGAAGAATCAATTCAAGTCATCGGGGGAGAGTGTTGCTATAATTTGGACATCAATAATACTTGCGATGATCTTTTATCTAAAATAAAAGTTTCTTCGATTACCTCAGGAGTCAACTTGGGATCGCATTGGAATCCTAATTATTCGAGCACTTGGAATTTTGCACCTTCGGGATCAGCAGAAGTTATCTGGCAACCATCGACAGCTCCTTTTGCCTCTGCGGGAAATTATGTTGATCTGATTTATTTCTGTTTGGACAATACAATTGGTGCAACTAATCCGCAAGTCAAAGTGGAATATATCACCACCAATTCAAATGGAGTTGATAGTGTGATTTGTGAAGAAATCTTAGACTTGGAATGTGAAACTGACATCGAATGTATCGACATCACTCAAGATAGTGTGTACTGTGATGATGCTGGAAATTACTTTTTAGATTTCTGTGTACAAAATATTTCGACTCCTGCATTTAATGCTGGCGAATTATTGGTTTCGAAATTATCATCGACTCCTCCATTTTTAAATTTGAATCAATACACTTGGAATGGCCCTCCTTTTCCATTAACATCTGGAGCACCTCCGGTTTGTTTTACCGTTCAAATAAATGGATTTGGAACCAACCTTCCGATGGCGGGAGACATGATGGATTTAGCTTTTAGTTTGAAAAATATCGCAGGTGATTCTTGTTGTTATGAAAGTGATACAATCTCGATTATTTTGCCTCCTTGTCCTGTCGATACTTCATCGATAGTTGGATGTTGTGATAGTTTATTGATTTATGGAGATGTAGATGACAATCGACCAACTCGAATTAAGGTGTACAATGGAAATACTTACATCACCTCTTCTCGAACTCAAAGTGGAGATACTTATGGTTTATTTTCAAAATTCGATGGCAATGGTAACTTAGTTTGGGAAGTAGAATTAGATATTGAAAGTCAGTTTTTGGATTTTGTTGAAACGGATAATAATGAGTTTCTACTAGTCGGAAGAACGATGCCGGTTGGACCTCCTTGGGCGAATAATCAATCTATTTTAGCAAAAGTAGATGACAATGGTGTATTGCAGTTTTCACGAATTTATCAGAATTATGGAAGAGAATTTTTTCTAAAAATAGTAAAACATCCGAGCCCACAAAACCTTAGTTTCCCATATTATGTTGTGGGGATAGAAAATCAAGATGGTACTGCCAATTCTGCTTTTGATGAGTTTCATTTATATAACATAGATGATAACGGCACTATTAATTTTGGAAAAGAGTACACATTTAACTACGCTACAGGAACAAGTACGGATGACCAATGGACTGGAATCATTCCATTGAACAATGGAAATTTATTAATCCAAGGAGATTATTTTCCAGAATGGAAAGGAGTCCTAATTGAACTCAATGGATTAAATGGATCAGTTGTCAATACACCTTTTGAATCGGATATTGATATGAGATATTTTGATGCAGAAGAGCTACCAAGTGGAAAAATTGTAGTAGTTGGAGCATACTCACTTACCAATAATACAATTTTTAATGGAGCAGTAATTCTCTTGAATAGTGATTTGACTTATGCTCATAGTATTGAATATTCAAATCAAGGAATTGGAGGTATCAGACAATTAGAACAAGATGTGAATGGTGATTTGTTTGCAGTAGGACAAGGTCAAAATGGAATTCCAATTATTCTTAAGTACGAAGTTGACGCTGTCGCAAATACGATTACGGAAGTGGAATCAAAATACTTTTTGGATGGCGAAACTGACTTTAGCTCTCCTAATATTTTCACCAATTCATCAGTTAGCAGATTATTCTATGCAGATGCTCGAAAAAATAATCCTAAAATGTATGGAGACTTTGATATCATATTTGGTTCATTTGATTTAAATTTGACGGACTCCTGTTTGGTGGATACTGTTTTGACTTCTGTAGAAATTCCTTTTGAACATATTGGAGTTGCAGTTACTGAGATAGATTATGATTTACCTCAACCAACTGAAGCATTTTTGGCTAATCCGAATTACATGTGGGAATATCTTTGCCCTGATTCTTCGATGGTAGATACTTGTTGTACAGATGTGAATGATTTTGAGCTGCGCGCACAGCAAACGATGATAAGCAAAATATCCTGCTCCCCTACTGTTGGAGAAGTAGCTAATTCATTGTTGAATAATTGTAATGAAGTTAATATTGATTGGGGAGATGGTCTATTTGATCTTGCTGTTCCTTCATCAAGTTTACCGATTCAACATACTTATGCTTCGGCAGGTATTTATGTGGTAGAGGTTTTAATTAATGAATTTGACACCAATGGAAATCTATGTTTTGAGTTTCTGATTTCTGATACCATAGATTGTACAGTTTCTACCAATGATCTAATTTGGGAAAATCAAATTTCATTTTTCCCAAATCCATTCACGCAAGATTTTCAAATAAAAATTGAAAACTCTAATCACGATGGATTTGATTTGGAAGTCCTTTCTGTGGATGGAAAATTGATTTTAAAAGATCAAGTTGCAAGAAGTGAAACTTCTAAAACTTTAGAAATGAAAAATAAAGACGCTGGAGTTTATTTTATTCGAATGACTGACTCTGATGGAAATCGAGCTATTCATCGAATGGTGAAAATGAATTTCTAGTGACTAATTTTTGAACTTATTAAACACTCCAAGTTTTTCAGTATGAAAAACTTGGAGTGTTTTTTTGTAGATTTAGTAAATCAAGATTGCTCAAAGACTACAAAACAATAATAAATTGGATTTATTCCCTATACTGAGTTTGCGAACCCCATCCTATACTGATAACTGGGTTTGCGGATTTGGTTAGACTTCCAAACGGAATATACTTAGGAATACATCTCATCAGTCAAAGACATGGCGGGAGCTATGAAAAAAATGGTAATCATTTCGTTCACTTTAAGTTCTAAGACACAATGATAAAAGAAGAAAAAGTACTTAGGTTAGTCCCCTCCTACTACTAATCAAAAACGACCGTCCGATTATTAAACACTAAAATCTTATGTTCTAAATCTTTTGAAATGGCTTTTGACAAAACGATTTTCTCAATATCTTTTCCTTTTTTGATAAAATCTGAAACCGTTTCTTTGTGAGTAACATAACTTACGCCTTGCTCAATAATTGGTCCAGCATCCAAGTTCTCCGTCACATAATGACTGGTCGCTCCAATAATTTTCACTCCTCGATCAAATGCCGCATGATAAGGTTTGGAACCAACAAATGCAGGTAAAAACGAATGATGAATATTTATAATTTTATTGGAAAAATGGCTAATAAAATTGCTCGACACAATTTGCATATATCGAGCTAAGACTACGAGATCAATTTCATGTTCATGCAATAACTCTAATTGCTTGGCTTCTTGTGCAGCCTTATTTTCTTTCGTAATTGGCAAATGAAAAAATGGAATATCAAATTGCTCGCTGATCTTTCTCAAGGATTCATGATTGCTGATAATCAAAGGAATTTCAAAGTTCCATTCATTAGAATGAAAGCGATATAAAATATCATACAAACAATGTGAAAGCTTTGTTACAAAAATCGCCACTCGTTTTTTCTCATCAGAAAAATGAAGGTTCCAAACCATTTTAAATTTCTTACCGAGCAAGGTATCGAAGTACTCCCCTATCTTATTTCGACTGATTTGAAACTCGTCAATCTCCCACTCTATCCTCATGAAAAATTGCCCTGTGGTAAGATCGGTATGCTGATCGAGATAAACAATATTTCCATTATTCTCATATAAAAAATCGGTAACCGCTCTGACGATTCCTCTTTGGTCAGGACAATGGATTAATAAGATTGCGGTATTTTTTTTCATTCTTTTTGGTTTAAGGATAAGTCTTGTGTTACGAAGAAATTGAAGAGATGTTTTAAAAACCCAAATCTCAAATTTCATCTTTTCCCAACTATTCACCAACGCAGACTACTTGATCTATGATGAACGCAGAGACAGAGATACGCAGAGTTTTTTATTTTTCGTAGAAAAATTCTCAGCGACTCAGCGTTAAATTCTATTTTAAGTTCAGCTTTGCAGTTTCATTTTTTTAAATAAACTTAGTGTATAAAATTCGT
>CAYGRM010000007.1:39193-52045 GCA_964352225.1 uncultured Saprospiraceae bacterium
AAATAAACTTAGTGTATAAAATTCGTGCTTCTAATGCGTCTACTAAAAAATTATTCTTTCCACCATTCACAATCCACATTTCGATTTGATGTTCTTTACAAATTTGAGCTGCCTGAATTTTGGTCATCATTCCACCTGTTCCCAATTCGGATTTTGACTCATCAATATATTTCTTGATGCCTTCCAAGTCTATGACTTCTTCAATCAATTTAGCATCTTGATTCGCAAAAGGATTTTTATCATACAATCCATCAATGTCGGAAGCCAAGACTAATAAATCAGCATCACAGATGACTGCCACCAGCGCTGACAGTTGGTCATTATCTCCTAACACAATTTCGTCAACCGCAACCGTATCGTTTTCATTAATGATGGGCGTAAATCCAAATTCTAATAATTTATCAATCGTATTTTTAACATTGGTACGTGCCACTTCGCTTTTGAAATCACGATGTACCAATAAACATTGTGCTACATTTATTCCGAAACTTGTAAATACTTCATCATAAATTCCAATCAATTTAGGTTGCCCAATCGCCGCCAATGCTTGTTTGGAATCCACTTTCAAAGCACCGTTGCTGATGTCCACAAACTGCCTTGCCGCAGCAATCGCACCGGAGGAAACTAAAACGATATCGTAGGTTTCTTTAAGGGAAATGATTTGTCGAGCGAGGTCTTCGATCTTGGCGTAAGAAATTCGGTTGGTTCCTGCGCACAACGTGGACGATCCTATTTTTAAAATTAATTTTTTCTTTTGCATCGCTTATCTCGTTTGTCCGTTTCCAAAAATAAACCATTTATTCGTCACCAATTCGTTGATTCCGATCGGTCCACGAAAATGTAGTTTTTGTGTACTAATCGCTATTTCTGCACCAAAACCAAATTCTCCACCATCTGTAAATCTGGTAGAAGCATTGTGATAAACCGCAGCACAATCTACCTCATTCAAAAACTGTTCAGCGTTTTTAGTATTAGAAGTGACGATAGATGCAGAGTGTTTTCCTGAATACTTATTAATTTTCAAAATAGCTTCCTCTTTGTTTTTCACAATTCCTAACAATACTTTTGCGGATAAAAATTCTTCGTAATAAATATCATTATTTGCCATTGGCGAAACATCAAATTCATCACTAATTCCCACATCACCGACAACTTCGATTTGGTTTTCTTTGAGTCGTGCAATAAGTTGTAACAATCTATTTCCAAAATCAGGAATATCTTGATGGATGAGCACTTTGTCCAAGGCATTACAAACGCTGATTCGACTTTTTCCATTAATAATTAAGTTGATCGCCATTTCAAAATCGCACTCGTTATCGACGTATAAAAAGTTATTTCCTCGACCGCTGATGATAAGTGGGATGTCTGTATTTTGTCGAACAAAATTGATCAACCCTTCTCCTCCCCTTGGAATAATCAAATCGACCTGATGACTATTCGTTTTGATTAAAGCCTGAGTGGCTACTCGATCCAAATCTAAATAGGTGACATAATTTTTGTCTACGCCATTTTCGGTCAATGCTTTTTGCCAAATTTCGGTTAAGACCAAATTAGTATTTCGAGCTTCTTTTCCACCTTTCAACAATATTTTATTTCCAGCCTTAAAAGCAGTAATTGCCGCTTCGATAGTTACGTCAGGACGAGATTCATAAATGATTAAAATGTTACCAAATGGAACAGTTCGGTTTTCGATTTTCAAACCATTGTCAGGCTGATGAGTATATAAAATCTTTCCTTCAGGATCATCTAAAGCAATGGCTTGTTGAACGGCAGCAATCATTCCTTGCACTTTTTTATCATTAACTTTCAAGCGATCGAGCATAGATTCATCATCGCCTTGGTAAGCAGCAACATCTTTTTGATTGGCAGAAATTATTTGATCTTGGTGAGTAACCAAAAGTTGTACAAGCGTGGTGAGCACTTCGTTTTTCAGTTCCGTAGGAATCATGAGAAATTCGTTAAATGTGATTTTTGAAAAAAATAATTTTGGTTGGACTACTTGGTTATATCAAAAGAAGTTCCAAAAGTAAGGAGTTTTTTGTTGGAATGCCTGTTCATCTTAAAGGTAAAATTAAAATAGCCATGGGACGAGCAGCGATAATACAATGGGAAATAGAGAACTGGTTTTTCAATAGAAGTCAAAGACTCTTGAAATACTTCTCAGCAGCTGGAGCCGTGGCGCAAGCGAGAATGCGTCACCACGCAAAAAGATGTCGTCAACAAGGAGGAAGTAACTGCTTTTAGTTTTTTATTTGAATTGTTTTATTTGAGTAATTCCTTACTTTTGAAAAAACGAAATATTTTTTCATCAATCTTTAATTTATGCCCTACCAAGATGTGTTTGATCTTTTCTGGAAGCAGGTAACAAAAAGTGTAGAAGAAGGCAGCTTTGCGAAGTTAACTATGGCTAAGACCATTGGTAAACCAAACTTGAGAAATATATTTGTTAGGCCTGTCTATTCTGAAGGTGTCTTTAAGGTCTTACTTAAATTGCGTTACAGGTCTCCAGAGACTGAGGATCAGGAAGATGAACTTACTTTAGAAGAGGCATTTGTGGTCTTGAAATCACATCTCAGAAAGTCTTTTTCAACTGTTCTGTTATTTACCACTACAAAAGATGTTACTTTCAAAATTAATAAAAAGGGTGCTGGTAGCATTACTGAATCCTTGCCTACATTTAGGGAGATTTAGGACGCAGCAGGATTAGGTTACTTAAATACCTAACGAAAAAGTGAGCCTTCTTGAATACTTGAAACTACCCATTTACACCTCCCGCTGCATTGTACCCAAGATACTCAACTTCTACTTCTTTGAAGTGAATACCGTACTCTTCTAACTCTTCCAAAATAGGTGCATAGACTTCTTTGCTAATTGGTCTTTGCACACCTGGAGTGGTTATTTTTTTATTGAGAATCATCAATGCTGCCATTGCTACAGGAAGACCTACCGTTGCCGCCATTGCGGTAAAAGTTTGATCTTCTCCGATCAAAACCATTTTACTATCAATCTGGTGTTTTTTTCCATTTAATTCATAGCCAAACTTGTGATACATGACGATCATATCTTTATCATCAGGTTTCAAGGTCCACTTATCCTCTAATATTTTTTGAAGTGCTTGAGCTGGAGTAGCATTTTTTAGACCGATCTTTTTATCCTTATTAAAAATATCTAGCTCTAATAGTTTATCCCACATCACATCATCTTGGTCAATTTTCAAGGCATGTCTCAACTTCAACTCTACCGAGTCGGTAGGAGAATAAGTAAGGTAAAGATTAATAAAATCTCTATAACTCAAATCTTCAGAGTTATCAATTATATACGAGTCATCGGTCAACCCAAGTTGGACAAACATATTCCAAGCCTTACTAAATCCAACTCGACGCATCGTTCCTCGATACAGCGTAAGGATATCTTCTAGACCATATATGCTGCGGTATTTTAATGAATTCCGATTGGCTAATGCTTCAAAACGGCCATATCCCTCGACATCTAAAAATTCCGTTCTTCTGAATAGTCGGTGGTATGGAATATATTTTTTTGAGCCCTCTTGGATAAACTCAGCTGCCCCTCCTTGTCCAGCAAGCACCACGTTCCTTGGGTTCCAAGTAAATTTATAATTCCATAGGTTATCATCACTTTCCGGAGCAACTAGGCCGCCAGTAAAGGATTCAAACATTAACATTTTTCCTCCTGCATCTCGAATTCGATCTATGACCTGCATCGCACTCATATGATCGATTCCAGGATCAACTCCAATTTCATTCATAAAAACTAAGTCGTTTGCTTTGGCTTCTTCATCCAAAGCTTGCATCTCGTCATTGACATAAGAGGCAGTCACTAAATGTTTCTTATATAAGATACAATCCTTTGCCGCCTCAATATGGAATCGAGCTGGCAACATAGAAATGACCAGGTCTGCGGCTTCAATAGCTGCACTTCTTTGTGGAGCATTGAAAACATCCAATTGGATGCCTTTTGCATTTGGATGTCCAGTAGTAAACTTTTGGGCACTTGCTTCAGATAGATCACCAATGGTGATGAATAGATCTTCACTTTCGGATTTATCTAGCAGGTATTTTATCAAAGTAGTAGCAGAGCGTCCTGCACCAATAATCAATATGTTCTTCATTTCTATTACGTATTTTTAATTTGGGCAAATGTAGGTAAGTGATTTGGTAACTAGGAATAAATATGGCTTTAAAAGCTACATTCAAATCATTAATTTTATACTGCAGGCATGGCGCTAGCGGCGAATTCTTTAGATTAAATCCAGAAGATTACCATATATTTTTTCTAGATCTACTCGATTTTTTTTATTAAAAAAATGAAATTAAGTAATCATAGTATTATCCCCAGATGACGTTAAACATAGATCCCCTCCGAGCATATAATTTTAAAGTAGAGAAGCACACCAATTAAAAATTAATCGTATCGACCACCAAACTATCCAATGCTTCCTCATAAATAGTCTCCAGCGAATCTTCAACCATAAACTGCCTTAGATATAGCGAATCGGTTTTGAAAAATTCGGTTGCCTCCGAAGCCCCCGTTTCCGAAAACATCGGGCAAGGGAAATACTGATTTTCATACTCAAAATTAGTCAACATCGGTTTCGTCCAAGAGCTTAGTCCCTTAAAGATAGATGCCACCATAGGCATTGCAGTATTGGCTCCAGAACCTAAGTAAGTGCTTTCAAAATGTACCCGTTTGTCTAGTGTTCCCACCCATGCTCCAATGGCTATTTCTGGTGAACAAGCAATAAACCAACCATCGCCATTATTTTGAGTAGTCCCGGTTTTACCTATGATGTTGTAGGGTACTTCATAATTGGAAAAACCTTTTCCCGTTCCTTCGGTCAATACTTCTGCCATCATTTGTTGCAGCTTATTGATGTTTTCAACCGAGGCCACCCGCTCCTGATATTTTGGTTTTTCTTCAAACAAAACATTCCCGTCTTGGTCTTCTATCCTCTGAATGATAAAAGGCTTGATAGCATTTCCGCCATTGGAGATACTCGCATAAGCCGTCACCATCTCCAGCAAACTAATGTCAGCAGTACCCAGCACAATGGAAGGTACCTCGGGAATCGGTGAAGTGATGCCCATACTTTCAGCCTTTTGCCTCACTTTGGAAACGCCCGTTTTTAACTGTACCGAGACCGCAACCGTATTTACAGAATTCGCCAATGCACCATGTACACTATAACTCCCACCATACTTATTGTTGGCATTTCTAGGTTTCCAATTTTCATATTCGGGGTAGGTGACCAGCGTGTTATCGTAAAAATCACACGGATCCACCCCTTGCTCCAGCGCAGTCAAATAAGTGATGGGCTTAAAGGTAGAGCCCACTTGTTGGGGACTTTGGACATTATCTATTTGTGAAAAACCATAATCAATGCCACCCACATATCCCATGATAGCACCACTCTTACTATTGATGGCGACAATCCCCGTATGCAATCTCACGATGGCGTTGATAATACTATCTTGTAGCGATTGTGATTTGAGTTCATTCCCTTTTCCTATTTCCCAGTATTTCCTTGGTTTTGACGTATTTAAAAACTGCTCAATTTCTTCCTCCGATTTTCCTTTTTGTCGAAGTTGTTTTACGCTGTTTTGTTGCGACACCAACTTTGCAATAAAAGCTGCTTTGCCTCCTTCAGTCGTGTTGCTCGCCCAATGTTCGTTCATCAATTGTTGGAGCCTGTTCATATTTCTAGTCATTGCTTTTTCGGCATATTTCTGAATATTAGGTTGCAAAGTGGTGTACACCTGCAGTCCATCTTTTTCCAAATCGTATAGTTCCCCATTAGGGTCAGGATTTTCATTGGCCCAAGTATCAAATGCTTGGCGAATATATTCTTTATAGTAGCCAGAGAGGGAGGAGGCTTTATCGGGAATACTGTATTTTAACTCTATCGGTTTTTTTGCTTGGTCAGCTTCCTCTTGGGAAATGTCCAGATTTTTCACCATCTGTTGTAAAACAATATTACGGCGATTTAGGGCATTTTCCGGATTCTTTCTTGGGTTATAATAGGTAGGGGCTTTAAGTACTCCCACCAAAGTAGCACATTCCGCTAAGTTCAATTGGGAGGGGGTTTTACTAAAAAAACGTTGCGATGCCTTCTCTATACCGTATAGGTTTTCTCCAAAAGAGACCGTATTAAAATATAATAAAAGCAATTCTTCCTTGTTGTAAACACTTTCTAGTCGCTTGGCTATAATCACTTCTCTCATTTTATTGATGGGCGTACTGAGTAGCCAAAGGTTTTTACGCCCAAATATATTTTTAGCAATTTGCTGGGTGATGGTACTTCCGCCACCTTTCCCTTGCTGCATCAAGACCGACTTAATCAACACTCGACCATAGCTTTGGTAATCAATGCCAGCATGTTCGTAAAATCGGACATCTTCGGTAGCTACCAATGCCTTGACCAAATAAGGATTTAATTCCGCAGAATCAATATTACTCCTATTTTGCAAAAAGTATTGACCGATAGGTTTGCGATCGATGCCATAGATGGTAGAAGTAATCGGGTTTTCGAGTTTTGCAAGTTCCTTCTTTCCCGGTACATGCTCAAACAAACCAAAAAGGGTCGCTAAGAAAAGTAGCAACACCAAGGACAATGCACTTAGGATGCCTATCCCCAAACTCTTTAAACGATTATTTTTGATATAAACAAAAAACCGTTTTAGTCGCTCAATAAATTGCTTGAAAATTGCTTGAGGTGAAACACTCATATTTATTGGATCTTTTTTCTCAAATGTATGACTTATTTATAGCATTATAATCAATCTATTCGACTTGGTTTAGCATTCTATTTAGGTTTACAGGAGTTCAAAAAATTTGAGGAATAAACTATTCCGCTAGCGGTGGAGGCATTTTCCAGTATCAATCCCCTACCCTTTTAGGTGGAAAAAGCCCTTTATTAAGCAGCAGACCGCCCATGCAAAAAAGAGCAACAATCAAGATCACCTGCAAATAACTGTTATTTCTAAATGGAAAATAACTTTTGGACACCGCTGACTTAGCCGGCCCTGAAATAATCTTAATCATGGGGTGCGAACCTCGATTCATTTCTACTAGCGCACCATCTAAAGTCTGATTATAATTAGAAAGAAAATGTAAAGCAGTATTGGAAAAATTTCGATAAGCAGCGATTCCTTTGACTTCCGTTGGTTGTCCATGAGTAGTATGTGGCTTATAAATCACGTAGACTTTAAAAAAACATAAGTAAATAAACCATCCGATGGCAAGGAGCCCAATTGTAATTTGTAAAATTTTAGTTGCCATTTTTTTGTGGTTATGCTTATTCGTGATGGAAGTAGGTTTGCTGCTGCTAGTAAGATAATTAATTTAATAAAATCAGCGGTAATTGGGAGGAGATTCTCGCCCCATTTCACTAGTAGCGATAAACTTGAGGGCATTGTCTTTTCGAGATATTCTACCAGAATTGAAGAGATAGCAGTTTTTTTTCATGGGCTAAAAAATGAGTAAAAAGGATTTATTTTTTTTGATTTTGACGCATGGCAAAAAAGAAAATTAAAGTTGAAGGATTAACAATTCGGTTAGAAGCTATCCATGACGAAGATTATGTCAACCTCACAGATATTGCAAAACAGCAAAACAAATCAGAACCTCGCTTTTTGTTGTTATCATGGCTAAAAAATCAAAGTACACTTGAGTTTTTAGAAACCTAGGAAACGGTTCATAACCCAGGTTTTAAACGTGACCATTTGGTCACGTTTAGATTAGAAGCCAGTAGCAATCGAAATATAATTACCCTTCAAAAACTGATCGCCGAAACGGAAATGATGGGATTGAAGTCCAAACAAGGTCGCTACGGCGGTACCTGAGCCCATTCTGAATAACAAAAATCATAATAAGTACATTTTTGATAAACAAGATTTTTATTTCTTTCAAATGTTTTTCTCTCTAATTTTTAGAAGTGGTGACAGCAGGCAAAGCCCGTTACCTTTTGCCGTAGGTAGACTTTAAAGTCTACACAAGTAGATTATTCTTTAATTGTTAGTTTGGTTTAGTTTGGTTTAGTTTGGATAGCGGGGAGACTTTTTGAATACTCGCATAAACTCACAATTTCAAATCTCGTAAAACAATCACCTTACTCAAAACTCCAATACTCAATAGATCACCATCTAATACCGTAGTTGAAAAAAGAAGATAATTATGATACGTCGATAACGCTCCTACCGCTTTTCCTCCACCTAAAAACCCTACTACTTTATTTTGCTTTTTGAATTGATCGTTAATTTTATTTTGGTGACTATCATAGGTGGGATTTGTAAAAAATAAAAGGAGACCCATCACCATCAGAATTACGATATATAAAGATTTTTTAGTCATACTTTTTGATGTTTAATAAATAGAATTATGCAATTTTTAACTAGCTGATGCTATCACTCTGCGGTAGTATCTAGCATTTAAGTTGGCTCTGGCAACCATTGATTTATTTTTTGTTTCCAAATGAAGCCAGAGACTTCTTGAATGTTTGACACTACCGCAGAGCAGTAGCACCAGCGGGGGGCAAGCAAAAGACAAGTTTTAACTATGCAAAATCCCTTAGAATAAACGCTATTATTTAGCTAAGCTTTTTTAATTAATCTTACCCCAAATAATAAGACCATTGCGCCAACAACTGCTGTAGCTAGTGAACCCAAAAGTCCACCTCCAGCAGAAATTCCAGTAACCGTTGATAACCAACCACCGAGAATTGCTCCGATAATCCCAACTACAATATTACCTAATAAGCCTAATCCTCCTCCTTTCATTAATGTACTTGCTATCCATCCAGCAACGGCTCCAAAAAGAAGAAAATAAATCCATTGTTCCATAATAAAGAAGTTTTGTTTGTTAATAAATTAGAATGTAAAATATCTAGTGATAGGATTAAGTAAGAGAGCAATATTAAACTTAAATATAATCTAAAAAACAAAGAATAACAAAAGACACGAATTGCTTGGAACTACCATAGAGTGGAAATTCTAGCGTTCGTGTTTCGTTATCTCTGTTTTTTAGAGGTGGTTCCAGCGGGTTTAAACTATTGCCTTTTCGTGTATATACCTTAGGATCAGAGGGGTAGCTCTAGCGAGCCTACCAATAAAATTAGAAGCGAAATCCAACGTTCAATCTTACTAAATTCTCAAAGGAAAAACCAAACCCTCCTACATCTAATTCTGATTCTTCAATGTTTATTCCGAGTCCTAAGATTGGTTCTAGAATAATCTTCTGTTTAAATAACAAAATTTTATATCCTATGGAACCTCCTACAAGTAAATTAGCATTAGGCGTAAACCTAGGAGGCTCGTTATTATATGCTTCGTACGCTTCAAAATAGGCATCTTCTATTTTTGGTTGAGTTCTATATTGAATAAATGTTCCAATAAAAAATTTGTCGCTTTTGGATCTACGCAATAAGTAATATTTAGCACTAACAAAAAAGCTCCAAGACCTTTGTTTAAATGATAAAAATCCATATTCCCCTGGAGGCAAAGGAGTGCTAAAATCAATAGTATCTAATCTTCGTGGATCGTATATATATCCTATTCCGCCTTCAATTCCTAGTTTATCACTAAACAGCCATTCGTAGGAAATATTAAATTGTTGAATCAATGGAGCAAAGGCATCTATCTTTACTTCTCCTTTTTGTGCGTAAACAGAACAAGTAAAAAATAGAAATATCAAGGGTAGTAATTTTCTCATATTTAATTTAATGTTTTTGTTTTTCTAAAAAGTATCCTCGTTCGCGCAGAGCCTCCTGGCTCGTGTGTAGCATTTTTTAAACCTCTGGTTTTTATTTATCATCATATTTTTAGATTGTTGAAACCTGAGGTTTCGGGAATGGAACACGCCAGCCAGGAGGCTCGGCACGAGCGGTCTCTGTTTTGTTGAAACCACTCCCTTGAGTTGTTTAGTTTAAGATTTGAAAGGAAGTCAAGTGAAGCCTGCTTAACCATTATTTTTTATTTAGTTGGTCAATGTATTTCAAAATCATTTTAACTTGCTTGTCTTCCGACTTTAGAGAAGTAATTTTTCCAATAATTTCCTTCAGCTTGTCTTCCGTTAATTGTTTAAAAGATTTTAAAACCCCTGAGTCTTTAAACGTCTCTAAAACTTCTTTCTCTGTTATTTGCTCTTTCGAAGTCAATAAGTAAAGGGTTACAGTAACGGTATCTCCACCACTTTTGTTAATTGCTTTTCTAATATTGGCATTTATAGAAATTAGCTTGTCTTCGTCTCCTAGTTTGGCGAGGTTTATACTTTCTATTTTATAGTTGTCAATAGTGCCTGAAACTTTCATTGAACCCCATTTACCAACTATGTGTTTCGTGTTGGGAATTTGAATATGGTAAGTCCAAGCACCTTTGCCTGGTTCATATTTTAATTCAAGTTTCTCGTCTTTGACTAGGTATTCCATTTTGTTTCGGTTTGTTTTTTTTTGCCTTTCCGCTAACACTTGTATCTCCACAAGTCCTATTACGTATATATCTTTTATATCACCCTGTTGTCCAATAATACAACATCAACACTTCCACTTTCTGCTCGTTAGCAGCCTTGCTGGTACACGAACAATAACAGCGGATTTCACCCGATAGCCTACAAGTACAAAAAGATAAAAAGCTAATACTATTGTATACTTGTAGACTGACGGATGGAATCAGTTACCTATATTCGTGTAACACTTTAAGTGTTAGCTAGCATCGTGGTTGTGTTGAACAGCAGGGCAGTTCAACGAAAATTATTAGTATTGATTTATACTTTATGGAAGAAAAATGAAGCTTTTGACATTAGTTATTATAAGTAAAATTAGTAGGATTAAGATCTCAAAAATGGTAGTGTTGAAACAAGTTCAACGCTACTCAGGATAGAGTATCTTTGAAAATATCTTCCTTAATAATAAAGGTAAAAATATTTATGAATTTAGTTGGGTGGTAACACAGTATCTTTAATATTGTAGGTAGTTTACTTTATTATTTTAAGTCCCTCCACTTAAACTGGCTTTCAATCATCTAATGTCACAATAAAAAATAATTCCACCTTCTTATTCTTTACACTTGATTGTCCCTAATCCAAATCTATTACTTCTACAACCCTGATACTATATTATTTGAACATGGAATGTACATTATTGTCTTTAGTCTTTATTATTATGGATTTTGATTACGTCATCAATTTGATTTGCCACAATATCTTTTCCGATAATTATATTGTTTGAGTCGAGAATATAAATGGCAGACTTACCGTGCATCGTATACTTATAATAAACTAAATCATATTTTAGATCAAAAATATTGGTAAAAGCATTTAATCCATTATCCGAAACATATTTTTTGAATCCGGTTTCGTCCATAAATCCTACAGCCGTGCAAATACCAAAGACGCTTACATCATTTGAGGTTGACTTTAACCAATTTAGAAATTCAGTATGTTCTTCTGAATCTATTGAAGGACTATAGAGGTACACAACTTTGTATTTCGTATTTAATCCATAAATCGATTTTAATTGCCCGTTTGAATCAAATCCTTTAATATCTGCCCCTTTACTTTTCAGGTTGCTCTGCGATAAATAGTCCGCTCTTTCTTGTAATTTCTCGACATCTTGTTGGTTCAACCAAAACGCTTTGTCTGCTGTAAAATAAGTTTTTATAATAAAAGCCACTATTGCGTCGCTATCCATGACTGTCGTTTTTTCATGATCATAATACAAGGCAATCCAATTCGAAATGAACTTATAATAGCTTTTATTACTTCCTACTTTATCCATTACGAATTTTGTAGCAGCAATGATTGAGTCTGGGGTTTGAACCGTCAATTCGGTCATGTATTTTTGTAATGTATTTAAAACTATTGAAGTATATAATAATCGTTCATCACTAAAATCAATATTATCCCAATATGCAGACTTATAATTAGCCAATTGGGTGACCTCGTCTAATTCTCCATTCGCTAATTTTGGGTAAGTGTACTTTGGTCTTTGTCCAGCCTTTTTGTGAAAAACATAGAAACTATTGGGATGTTTAAGAAATACAGCGTCTAGATCCAAATTGCGCTGAGAAACTAGCTTGTTAATCTCTTCTTGTGAAGTGAGCGCTTTGAATTTTCTTTGAAACTTCTCTTCATAAATTAAATTTTCATAAAGTAATTCATTGTCAATAGATCCTTCAATCTGCATAGATTCAATTAGATTTGACGCATTAGCTGTCAGATTGAACTGTTGATCTTTATCTAATAATAAAGAGAAAACGCTTTCATTCGAAAGTTGAACATACACCAGACCTGGATTGTATAATTCTTCTCTTCTAAACTCAAATTCTCCATTGGTGTTGATGGCTGTTGAATCAACCAAATAGTATTGATCGCCAAAAATGCCTATTAGCTTAGCTTTTCCACCGGATACTCCGTTTATTCTACAGTTTATTTGTACTCCATTACCTGTTGATGGAGCCTGAGAATAACAAGGTTGAGGTTTAGTTAAGCTAAAGAGCATCACTACCAATAATATTGTCGATTTTAAACTGAAAAAGATCTTTTTAAAATTTAATCTCATTTTAAAGTGTTCTTAAGTTCTGACTAATTTTCACAACTTATTGATTATCAATAATTGTATTTTAATATTTTTCAAATTTAATGAAATTTCCAAATTCTGAAAGTGAGCTCTCTAAATTTATACCAATTTCTGAATACTTAAATTACCTACAACTCGAGTGGATATGGCGGTTTCGACCTTGTGGAGGTACTGAAGATTATCCAAATTGTTAGAGACTGTTTTCTTATTTATATTTTCATTTGATTATGTATTGAAAATCTTCTTTTCGAGTTAAGTATTGCAAC
>CAYGRM010000008.1:0-50585 GCA_964352225.1 uncultured Saprospiraceae bacterium
AATGTATTTATTATCAGTAATAATCGGAATCTTTTCAAACTAAGGTTCCATTTCCTTTTCTATTTTTTCCTAAATATAAATACCTGCTTTTTGAATGCGTTCGAGTAGCTCATCATTTTCCTCTGGCATTTCAGAATGATAAATTAAATACTCTAATTGTTTTTCAAATTTTGGAGCAATGGAAAAAACTTTTTCTTGAGCATTGCCAATCCATTTCTTAACCTGCTCCGTTGCTGCCACCGTCAATGAATTTTCATTTTCTAGAAAATTGCGTTCCAAACGACTGGCTAATTTTTGAATATATTTAAAACTAAATAACTCTAAAATTAACTTCTGCTGAAATGCTTTTTTTGATTGTAAAAGCTTTGATTCATCAGGTGCATTTTGATTCGCTTCTTTCGAATAATTTTTAACGACAGCATCGGTCTTTACACTTGAATAAGCAATTTGGGATCGCAGTACGATTCCTTCAAAACTAGTGCAGCGACTCAGAGCTACATAAACTTGTCCATGTGCGAAAGCAGACTGGGCATCAATGATCACTCGCTCAAAAGTTAATCCTTGACTTTTATGAATGGTAATCGCCCAAGCTAATTTTAAGGGAAATTGGGAAAAGGTTCCGACGACATCTTCATCCACCTCTTTCGTTCCATCATTCAAAGTATATTTGACATTTTCCCAATCGACAGAAGTCACTTTGATTTCATCAATATCGGTAGGACATTTAACATAGATTTCATTATGATTAATCCGAGTGATTTGCCCAATTTTTCCATTGTAATATAGTTTCTCATGGGAAATATCATTTTTGATAAAAAGAACTTGAGCGCCAACTTTGAATTCCAATTTTTCATCAGTAGGGAAAGTGTGAGGAGGAAAGTCTCCTTCTATTTTTGCTTTGAATCGATAAGCCTTTCCTGAAAGCGACTTCAATTTTTCTCGATTAATGGTATTCGCAGTATTATTGTGAGAAGTCAACGTAATATAGCCTTCATCATCTGTAGGTTTGAAATTATCAATAAATCTAGAATTCAGTTTTTGTAATACTTCCTGATCGATTTGATTATCTCGAACCTTATTCAACAAGTCGATGAAAGTAGTATCTGACTGTCGATAAATATGTTGTAGTTGTATGGTTTCAGGATTAGTTTTTTGTAGCGCTAGGCTTCCAAAAAAATAAGCAGTTGAGTAAAAATCTTTTAATAAATGCCATTCTTCATGCTTGACTACGGGCGGTAATTGATGCAAATCACCAATCATCAAAAGTTGTACTCCGCCGAATGGTTCCGTTGGATTTTTGTAGCGTCGAAGCACATCGTCAATGCCATCGAGAAGATCGGCTCGAACCATACTGATCTCATCGATAATTAATAAATCGAGACTCTTAATTAGATTTCGTTTGTCTTTGGAAAAACGTCTTTGTTGCCGTGGATCATTTTTATTGCCGGGTAGGTAGGGCCCAAAAGGTAATTGGAAAAATGAATGAATCGTCATTCCCTTTGCATTGATCGCAGCGACCCCTGTCGGAGCAACAACGACTGCTCTTTTGATGCATTCTTTTTTTACGCGATGGAGAAAAGTGGTTTTTCCAGTTCCAGCTTTCCCAGTCAGAAAAATATTCTTATTGGTATATTGAACGAATTGAAAGGCGAGTTCTAATTCTGGATTGGTTGAAAGAGTCATTTCGTTTTTTCATAGATTAATCAATTAACAAAAGTACAAAATCAAAGAACTAAAAAAGCATGTTGAAGGTAGTCTTTAATATATTGTTGCTTTATATGCATCAGAACAACATAGGATTTAGATGTTTTCTTTTTTTTAAATATTTTAATTTTCCTATTTTACAAAATCAAAGTATTTTTTTATAACAATAAAATTACAAGCATGAAAATTCTCCATTTTTCATTAAATAAAAAACTAGGCTTTTATTTTTTCCTATTAATGATGTCGGGCTGTGCTATTCCTATACCCATCGCAGAGCAAAACTTTAATCGAAATATAGTGGGAGAGGAGTACGCAGTTTTTGACTTGGCGGCGGAAAGTATTTTTATTTATCAAAAAGAGAAAAAGGCAAAGAACGAAGCATTTTTACTTTCCCTTAAAAAAAATGCGGAGGAAACAGTTGAAAATAAAAAATGGTATGAAGCTGCAAAAGCTGCGAATGAAATTGGTTTAGATTTGACGAGCAAAGTGGAAGGAGTTTGGGATCAAATCGTTGATCAAAGTGGAGGGAAAGATGCTAAAGGTCACCCACTTGGAACTGATCAAAAGCTAGTAGCTGAAAAAATTCTATTTGAGAACATGGATGCTTATGATTTGCAATCAGAAATAAAAAGGACAAAAGAGAGATGGTTTGAACTCATTCCTAGTCAAGATATAAATCGAGTAGAAAGAGTTTTACCCGATTTTTTTAAAAGTAACGATTGGGTACCTGAGAAAACTAAAGATTTACAAATAGGTGTTTTGCAACTTTCGTTTGCGCATTTAACTTTTGGAATCGAAAAAGCCAAAGAGGAAATGCTTATTTATTTTTGGGAAAAAATAAACAATCCACCTTTGGTTTTTGATCGACTTCAAGTAATGGCAAATCCTCGAAAATCATTTGTTGATAAAGGTGAAACATATGAATCCGATATTTTTCTATCTCCAATTTTAAATCCCTTCGGTGATGAAAATATGACTGCGATCATAAATGGACAAGCTTTTCCATTTCAAGATGGAGTCACAAAATATAAAGTAGCAACTAATTCGATGGGAGAGAAACAATACAACGTTCAGATTAAAGTCCAAAATCCATTGACAGGAGAAGTAAGATCTTACGAAAAACTATTTGAATATAAAGTGGGAGAAGAAGCCATTCATATTTCTGCTTCGAAAATGAATGTATTATATATAGGTGTAGATAATCCGATTTCGATTTTTGCACCTGGAATTGCTGCTTCAAATTTAAAAGTGAGTGTAAGTGGAGGTGGTGGAGCAACGATAAGTAAAGCAGGCGGAGCAGGTAATTATAATATAAATGTAAATAGACCAACTCAACTCGGACAAGAGGTAAAAGTAAATGTAGAAGCAAATGGAATTTCAAATTCCATCTTGTTTCGAGCAAAGCGAATTCCTGATCCGATGGCACAACTCGGAAACAGTAAAGGTGGTGCAATCGGAGTTGGGGAATTTAAAGCGCAAGCAGGTGTCCTTGCCATTTTACACAATTTTGATTTCGAGGCGTATTGTAAAATACAAGGATTTATTTTAACTCGAATTACTGAAAATGGAGATAGGGTAGAAGTCGTAAATCAAGGCGCAAAATATACTGCGGCGGCTATCGACTTAATTGACGAAGCTTTGCCAGGAGATATTTATACTTTTGATAAAATGAGAGCAAGGTGTCCTGGAGATCCGGCAGGAAGGGCGATTAATTCGATGGTCTTTAACATTAAATAAATTTTTATCGTAGTTATAATTTGTAGGCAAAACCTATGAATGGAATGATCTCTTCTTTAAATTCCAGCGAGTTTCATTTGTTTTATTTATGAAACTCGCTGGAGATAAAAAATTAATAAGTACTCATTTTTGACCTAGTAATATTTGTAAAATATTAATTCGGGCGGCATAATTTTTGAGGAAAATCGTATAAAATACACGACTTTTCATATGAAACAATTACTATTCGTATTCCTTTTTATTTTCAATTTTATTTATTGTTCAGGGCAGACTAAAACGACTCAAGTCTCTTTTAGTGGATATGTTGATGGCTATTATGTGCAAGCTTCAGGGAAATTAACGTACCGTTTTAGTTGGGTTTTTTCTCCAGAAGTGAAAGCAGAGTTTAGTAATTTAGAAGTGACAAGAGTTGACTATGAAGGGATACAATATGATTATCTAAAGAATAAAAAAAATATAAAATTCCCGTATTCGTGTTCTGGTTATTCTACGTTAACTGAAATTAAATGCTCTATGCCTTACGGTGGATTTAATACCGTAAGTAAAAATTTATATACGACCTCAGGGCTAGCGGGGTTTGATTTTTCAACTGAAAGCTTTAAACAAAAGTATAATAATGAAACAACCGAAAAGCAAAAGCAAATACAAAATAATTGGGAATCTAGCCCTTATGTATATGATGTAAAAATATTAGAACTGAATAGTAGTGTAATTAGTGGAATAATAGATGATATTAACAGAACACTTCAAATAGAAAAGGAAGAAGAAGAATTTCAAAAAGAGAAAGAGGAGGAACGTTTTGCAGCATTAAAGAAAGAGAAAGAAGAAGAGGAAAAACGTCTTGCTGAACTAGAGAAAGAAAATGAACGCAAACGAAAAAAGAAAGAAGAAAAGAAGGAGAAAGAGAAAGAGAAAAAAGAAGAAAAAGAAAAGAAGGAGGAAGAAAAAAGAGAAAAGGAGAAAGAAACGGTAGATGATTCTTACAAATATGAAATGTATGCAGAGGCAGCATATAAAGCTAGGCAATATGAAAGTAATGGAAATATAAGCGAAGCCATTCGATGGTATAAAGTAGCATTGAGTTATTCTTACAATCTTGAAATAGAAAACAAGGTTAAAGTTTTAGAACAACAACAAGATATCAATGCGATAGCTACTGGTTCAGCCTATTTTATTTCGGGAATGAATGAAGCATTTGCAGATGGTCCGACGGGAAGAATTAAAAGATTTATTATGTCTACTGCCTACCATGTTTCTAAAAGTACTTTCGAAGAAGAGCTTCCTTCTAAAAGTTCAAAAGTTCATTTAGAAGCACACTTAGGTGTAGATTGGTATTTTTGGTTGGTTAAAAATAAAGTCGCTTTTCATATGGGATTCTTTGGGGATTATACCACCATTGATGATGAATACGAGTTTGGAAACGGTCCTGACTATTGGAGTTTTGATGCAGAGAAGTTAGTGCTAGGAAATAGATCTGGAATAAATCTTTTCGGACGTATAGAATTAGATTATGTCTTTAGAGGATTAAGACTTAAAGGAGAATATAGCTCTAGAGATCTAAATTATACAGGATCTGGTTATAGAGATCTTGATGTTCCCTTTGGCGGAAAGTTACAATTTGATGGAGGACTTAGAGCTGCTATCTACTTGGCTAATAAAGCTGAATTTATAGTCAGAGCCTCAGGTTGGTACATCAATGGAAGTGGAGAAGGAATGTTTTCGATGGTAGATCCTGTATCAGAAAATAGTAACTCTTACACAAGGTCTAGTGGACTTCGATTAGAGATAATTAGACGTCCCTGGTCTTTTGGAATTTTTCGAACTAGTCATTTTTATAACAACTCTCTTACAAATAATTTGACCATGAATACTTGGGGAGTAGGAGTATTATTCGGAGTTGGAAAATAAGGTAATTTTCAAGAAACTTAATCAAGGTTTAAGTTTTCAAAAAGTCTTTATCATTCTAAAAAATGATAAAGACTTTTTGCATTTATAGAATATCATTTCCTAAGCTAGTACTCTGTAACATAATTAACTTTTGAATTTGATGGCTTCTTTTAAAATTATCCTTCGTTAAATTTTCTGCAGATAGCTAGGCTATCTTTATCAAATTTGCCTTGACTAATTTCAAAATAATCTCATCAAATCCTAAAATAATTTAGGTTACAGAGTACTAGTAAATGAATTTGAAAAAAAGTTAAGAAAAAACATCCACTTTATTCATCCACTCCGTACATAAGGGTAAATCATAGATTAGAAGGATAAGTCAATTAAAAATAACGATATTTTCTTCTCAAGAATGATAACTAACACACGTTCAAAATAGAATAATCTTAATTTATTTACCGTAACGATGGTCAACCATATACCTTGATCATTTTTGCAGAAGATTATAATTATTACAAAACCCAATACAAGACAATTTATATGCTAAATCACATTTACTTCCACACTTGACTTGAAAACATAAAAAAGTCAAATATTTCTAGAAAATAATTAATCACTTATTAAAATTTTTTAAAATGAAAAAAAGATATCCTTTTTTCTTAATGGCATCGCTATGCCTTTTATTCACTATTACATCTTCTACTAATGTAGTTTTTGGACAGATGGGAGATTGCAACGATCAAGTTTTGTTCGCTTCTTCTAACACTTCAGGTATGATTGGTACATTCGATGTATCTGATAATAGTATGATCACCAATAATTTATTTGCTGGTGCTGCAACAGATGCAGATGGCATTTATTACGATTCATCAACTGATAAATTATATCAAATCAATAGGTCAAACAATACCGTTGATGAGTATAGTGATGTATTAGCAAATTTAAATAATGGAATGACTCCATCAGTATCTGCTAGTTCTACTCCTAACGATTTTAGCAATGGAAGAGAAATTGCTGTTTTTGGAAACAAAATAGTTGTTGCTCAAGATGCAAATACTGCGAATGGAGATCAAAATAAATTAATCGTATTTACCATAGGAAGTGGAACAATTACTTTAGATAAAGTATTCGATGTATCCTTTAATTTATGGGGTATCCACACAAATGGTAATATGCTATTAGCGGTCGAAGACAATAGTAATAATGTTGCCGTTTTTGATAATTTTTTCAATAACGCTGCTGGTGCAATTACCCCTACCATGGTAGTTGCCGTAGATGGTTTAGTTAGAACGCATGGACTAACCTATGATAATGATGAAGATTATTTAATCTTAACTGATATTGGAGATGCAGGAAATGCTAATGACGGAGCATTAGTTGCCATTTCAAATTTTACTTCAGCAATGGCAGATGGAACTATTTCTAGTAGCGAACAAGTAAGAGTAAGTGGAGGTGCCAGTAAATTAGGTAACCCTGTTGATGTAGCTTATAATCCTAATGATAATAGAATTTATGTGGCTGAAAGAGCGAATACAGGAGGATTGATTCTTGGATTTAAAAAACCAGTATTATCAGGAGGTATTGCTCCCGCTTTTCAAATGGAATTTGCTGGAGCTTCCGCAGTTAATTTTTCTTGCGCAAGTGGTAGTGCTCCTTGTGATTTTGTAGATGGAGGTACTGTGGAATTAAGTACTGGTGGAACGGAAACCACTATTTTTGTAGATGGTACTCCTGATGAATTGACATTCAATTCATCTGTGGTAGCTTCTTCTAATTATACCTTCACTTATGTAGTAACAGATTCAGATGGAATGATTTTAGGGATTCCTCCAGGGAACATGGTTGACTTTGATGGAGCAGGTCTAGGCGTTTGTAACGTATATGGATTGACTTATACCGGTATGTTAAATATTGCTATGGGTGATGATTTATTTGCTTCAGGATTAGCAATTAGTGATGGATGTTTTGACCTTTCTAGTAATAGTATTGCTGTAACGAGAGTTGCTCCACAAACTCCAGTATTGAATGTATTTGCTTCTTCTAATACCTCTGGTCAAATTGGAGTAGTAGGTGTATTACCTGATGGAAATGCAATCATGAATATGTTTGATAGTCAAAATACGGATGCTGATGGTATTTCATATAATGAAGAAACAGATAGATTATATCAACTTAACCGAACGGATAATGTCATCAATGTTTACGGTGATGTAAGTGATGCTTTAGCAAATGGAACCATGCCTACTTTATTAGCCACATCTACTTCAGATTTTTCTAACGGAAGAGAAATTGCAGTTGCTGGAAATAAATTGGTAGTGGCTCAAGATGCTGCAACCTCTAATAATTCAACCAATAGTTTAGTCATATATGACATCGATTCAAATAGTATAACCTTGGATAAAATATATAATGTAAACTTCAATTTATGGGGAATTCATTTAGATGGTTCTACACTTTATGCCATTCAAGATAATAGTCCAAACGTATCAGTCTTCCAAGATTTTTTCAATAATGCTGCAGGGGCGGTTGATCCTACTCAAACAGTATTTGTTCAAAATATGGTTAGAACTCATGGATTGACCTATAATAGTGATGAAGATTTAATGATCTTAACTGACATTGGAGATGCAGGAAATGCCAATGATGGATTTTTGGTCGTTATTCCAAAATTCACAATTGCAGCAAGTGATAATACCATTGAACTTACAGAGCAAAGAAGAGTAGGAGGTGGTTCAAGTCAATTAGGTAATCCTGTTGATGTTGCTTTTGATGATGTAGATAGAATTATTTATGTAGCGGAACGAGCTAAGAATGGAGGAATGATTTTAGGATTTAAAATGCCAGCCTTATCAGGAGGTATTGCTCCAATGTTTACAAAACTTTTTGCTGGAGCTTCTGCTGTAAATATTTCTGGAGATCAAGGAGGTCTTTGCGATTTAATCTCAGGGGGAACTGTAGCTTTTGAAAATGGTGGAACAGAAACGACGATTTTTATAGATGGAAACGCTGATGAATTATCTTTTACTTCAACCGTTCCTACTTCTTCTAATTATACATTTACGTATGTGGTGACAGATTCAGACGGAATGATCTTAGGCATTCCTCCAGGGAATACAGTTGATTTTGATGGAGCAGGATTTGGTGTATGTAACGTATATGGATTGACTTATACTGGGATGTTAAATATTGCCATGGGTGATGATTTATTTGCTCCGGGATTAATGATTAGTGATGATTGTTTTGATCTTTCTAGTAATAATCTTGCGGTAAATAGAATTGCTCCACAAGCTACCATTGCAGATATTTTTGCTTCTTCAAATACAAGTGGAACCATTGGGGTATTAGGAATTATAGACGAAACCAATGCGACCATGAATATGTTCGGTGCACAAGGTGCAGATGCAGACGGAATTCATTATGATGATGCTACCGATATGTTGTACCAATTAAATCGAAGTGCCAATGTGATTGATGTTTATGCTGATGTTAAAGCTAATCTTGCAACTAACACTACTCCTACATATGTGACCTCTTCTACTTCTGACTTTAGCAATGGTAGAGAAATGGTGATATTAGGTACTGATAAATTAGTCGTAGCGCAAGATGCTAGTACTGCTAATGGAGATCAAAATAAATTAGTCGTTTATGATATTTCTGGTGGAGGAATTACGTTATCAGCTAGTTACGATGTCAACATTAATTTATGGGGAATTGAAAATGTAGGTGATGATCTTTTTGCCATCGTTGACAATTCTAACCAATTGGCTATTTTCGAAGATTTGTTATCCAATACAAATGGTAATGCTATCACGCCTGACCAAACTATTTCAGTAGATGGTCTAGTACGTACCCATGGGTTGACTTATAATGCGACTAATGATTACTTGATTTTAACTGATATTGGAGCAGCTTCAAGTGCTGGTGACGGTGCATTAGTGGCTATTCGAAATTTCTCAGTTGCAAGTGCAGATGACAATATTTCTATGTCAGAGCAAGTAAGAGTTTCTGGAGGAACCAGTCAACTTGGAAATCCAGTAGATGTAGAATATGATAGTAATACAGGATTGGTATATGTAGCAGAAAGAGCAAATGGAGGTGGGAAAATTTTGGCCTTCCGTATGCCTGTAGCATCTGGTGGAATAGCTCCAGTATATGTAAAAGCTTCAGCAGGAGTATCTGCTATTTACTTGAATAATCCTACTGCGGATAGCTTTACTGACCCTAATAATAATACCAACTTTAATGCTTCAATTCAAAATGTCAATATAGTTTTAGCTGAATTATACCCAATTCCAGCGTCAACTAGATTGAATGCAGTATTGGAAGTAAATGAAGACGTTAATTCTACCATTAACATTTATTCATTGAATGGTTCATTGGTTAAATCAATCAATGCTGATTTAGTAGAAGGGAAAAATACTGTAGAAATTGACATTAGTAATTTACAGGCAGGAACATTCTTTTTTAATATTCCTGAATTAGGTAAAACGATTCAATTTGTGAAATTATAAGTATAGACAGCAATATGTCGGAACTAAGTTCTGACCGTGATTTGGTAAATCCTTACCCAACAAAATCGTTGGGTAGGGATTTTTTTTTATCTTCGATTTTTTAAACAACTATAAAAAATCATAAATATCTTGTTTTCCTTTTTTCAAAAAAAAAATAACGCGCCAGCTGACTTTTCCTACCTCAAAGTAGATATGCATTCTCATCTCATCCCCGGAATTGATGATGGGGCAAAAACATTGGAAGATTCGATAACGATGATTTTACAGTTGAAAAAACTAGGGTTTGAAAAAATCATCACCACTCCTCACATCATGGGCGAATATTATCCTAACACGCCCGAGATAATCCGAACTGGGCTACATGATTTGAAAAATGCTTTGGTGGAAAGAAATATTTCTATCAAATTAGAAGCCGCAGCAGAATATTATTTAGATGATTATTTTGAGAAATTACTTGACAACAAACAGGAACTCCTCACCTTTTCCAATAATAATTTATTGGTAGAGTTTTCTACGCTTTCAGAACCTGCCAATGCTTTTGACCTTATTTTTCAATTAAAAACTAGAGGATATCAACCTATCCTCGCTCACCCTGAACGGTATTTATATTTTGATAAAAGTTTTGAAAATTTCGAAAAAATAAAATCACTTGGGTGTGATTTGCAAGTAAATTTATTGTCTTTGTCTGGTTATTATGGAAAGGCTCAAAAAAAATTAGGCATAAAATTAATTCAATCTGGGATGGTCGATTATCTAGGAACAGATCTTCATAGAGAAAGTCAACTCAAAGCATTTTCTAATCTGGACCGAGCAACGATAAAGTTATTGACGAAGCAGCAGTTTAAAAATAGCAACTTATTTTAAAATATCGTCTTCACTACACATTTCCTGATCAAATTTTAAAATTCAAAATAAATAGTTTTCTTTATGCCGAATTTAGAGAGTTTTACTATTCTTTAAATTCACGATAAAACATACTAAAAAAATAACACACAATTGTAAGTGAGTAAAACTGCTTCAAACCACCTATCGGATAATGAAACTATATCTCTGATCCTAAGTAAAAATCAGCAAGGGATAGAGATATTATATAATAAATATGGTAATTATGTTTTTGGTTTTATCGTTCAAATAGTGAAACGGGATGATCTAGCAGAATTAGTACTCCAAGATACTTTTCTTAAAGTTTGGTATAATATCGAATCATTTAATCAAAAAAAAGGAATTTTAATTACTTGGATAGTAAGGATTGCTCGTAATTCATCTATTGATATGATGCGTTCTAAAAGTTATAAAAAGAATATTAGATTATTGAGTCTTGATGATATTTCTGCTGACCGAGAACCCATCTCAAATAATAGTAATATTGACTACTTAGACTTAAAAGATACGGTCGCAAAATTAGATAGAAAATGTAGCATAATTTTAGAGTTGATATATTTTGAGGGTTATACCTCCAAAGAAATCGCAGAAGAATTAGATATTCCTTTAGGAACAGTAAAAAGTAGAATTAGAAAAGGGCTGAAGGATTTAAGAAAAATCGTAACTTACTAATAAGTGGTTGATATAAAAAAATATATAGAGAGTGGCATTATTGAGCAATACTGCCTTGGTTTGGCTTCTCCCGAAGAGGCTGCAGAACTTGAGGAATTGTGTCAACAATATCCTGAGGTAGCATTAGAATTACAAGAAGTAAAGACCTCTATCAATACATATACTTCTCTTTTCCAAAAAAGACCTTCGCTAAAGACTAAAGAAATTATAGACCAACGAATTTCAGAAAATATAGCATGGGAAAAAGCCCAACTTGTAGGTGATAAAATGGAGTTAAAGCAGTTCATCAGTATCTCTCGAACGACTGATATTAAAAAAGTTCAAGCTGCCATTAAAGCCTTACAACCACCTACTGATTTTGATAATATAGCACTTCATTCGTTGTATGCGAAGGATGGCTATGAGTTGAATTTAGTTTGGGTAAAAAAACTTGTTCCGATGGAAGAGCATCCTCATTTGAATGAAAGTTTTTTAGTGTTGGAAGGAACAGCGGAATGTTCGATTGATGGAGAAATATTTTATATGAAGGCTGGTGATTTTATGCAAATCCCTGAGGAAAGTCATCATGAAGTGATCATTACTTCTTCCACTCCAGCGAAGGCAATCCAATCAAGAATTCATCTTTGAGAAAGGTATTGATTCCAAGCACTCCTTAATTTTTACGGCCAATCCTTTGACCTCTGGCTCCGCAAAAAGGGTGGTATGATGCCCTTCTACGACATGTATATCCAGACCTCCATTAGCTAATTTTTTCCATTGTTCGATATGAATATTTTTGTCTTTTCTTTGGGCAAATTCCGTACTTCTAATAAAGGTAATCTCCCCTTCAAAAGGCGTCCAAGAATAATAGTGATATAATTGATTCAAATTTTGAATGGTCAAGCGAAGATTTCGCTCCTGTTCATTTTCAAGAGGTGCTAATGCTTTTTGTTTCGCTCTAATAAAGCGGTTTCTAAATTTCTTCTGAATGCCTTTCCAATCTTTTTCTTTGATCATTTTTGCAAAACGAGAAGCCGTCTTTTTTTCTCCACGAGCAGTAGCTCCCAACAAATATTGAGGTCCCGAATCAACTATGATTAATAAGGCAACTACATCTCCGTTAGCCTCTAATTGTTTAGCCATTTCTAATCCCACCGCATTGCTAAAACAAGTTCCCAACAAATGATAAGGCCCGGCAGGTTGTACCTTTTTCATTTCCTGAATATAATATTGAGCCATCTCTTCAATGCTGGAGTGAAGTGTTTCTTTTCCATCCAAACCCATTGGTTGCAAAGCATAAAGCGGTTGCTCAGGACTTAAATGTTGAGCAAGGGGTTGATAAAAAAATACATGAGCACCACCAGAATGAATACAAAAGAGCGGCGGTTTCGACCCTTGTTTATTTAATGCAACAAGTGAGGACCAATTGCCTTGTTCTTCTTCCTCGGGGGTATTTTTTTTATTTAAAAATTTCGCTAATTCACCAATGGTTTGATGTTCAAATAATTG
Source organism: uncultured Saprospiraceae bacterium (assembly GCA_964352225.1). GTDB lineage: Bacteria > Bacteroidota > Bacteroidia > Chitinophagales > Saprospiraceae > CAJQQY01. The sequence continues at coordinate 12,882 of CAYGRM010000008.1, forward strand.
ATTCGGGGCAAACTCAATTCCTGCTTTTTGAGCCTTGGCAATTACTTGAATGCTTTGAATAGAATCACCGCCAATTTCAAAGAAGTTATCATGAATTCCAATCGGCGATATCTTTAAGACACTCTCCCAAATGGAAGCTAATTGTTTTTCAAGATCAGTTTCGGGTGCAATAAATTTATCTTTATCCGCCAAGTCCTTTTTATCAGGAGCTGGTAAATTTTTCAGATCAATTTTCCCATTAGGTAATTTTGGAAAATCCGCTAATTGCACAAATGCAGCAGGAATCATATAATCAGGAAATACTGTTTTTAATTCAGCGCGAAGAACAGTTATTTCTTGTGGAAAATTCATCGTCAAATAAGCGACCAAGCGCTGATGCATTTGATTGGTTTGCACCGTAACGATAGCCTCTTTGATCGACTCCATTTTTTCTAAAACGGCTTTAATTTCATCTGGCTCGATACGATGCCCTCTGATTTTCACTTGATGGTCCGCCCGCCCAAGAAAATCAATTAAGCCATTTTTACGAAATTTAGCGAGGTCACCAGTCTTGTAAATGGTTGCATTTTTGGTTTGCTTAAAAGGGTGGGGGAGAAACCTTGCTTTTGTTAATTCTGGTCGTTGCCAATATCCTTTTGCGATTCCTTTTCCTCCGATATATAATTCTCCGATTGCCCCAACTGGAACAGGTTGAAGGTGTTCGTCTAAGATATAATTTTCCATATTTGGAATAGGACGACCAATAGGAACAGACCCAAAAGAATCTTCAGGAACGATAGGATGCGCGGTACTCCAAACCGTTCCTTCCGTCGGGCCGTATTCATTTACTAAGGCTACGTTTGGAATTTTTTGGTAGTGTTTCAAAATTAAATTAGCAGGACAAGCTTCCCCTGCGACCATCACCGTTTTTAAAGATAGAAGATCCTGAGTAGAAGTATATTCTAATAATAAATTATAAAGTGAAGGCAATAAAAGCGTGTGAGTAATCTTATTGTCTTGAATCGTTTGGGCAAGTGATTGAATATTTTGTTCAATACGTCGAGGAGGTAAAACCAAAGTACCCCCGCTACAAAGTGTCCAAAAAATACCTGCTACTGAACTGTCAAAAGAAAAAGAGGATAACAATAAAAACGCATCGGGTTGGTGTTCGAAAAAGTCAAATCGAGCACTTGTCGAATGAATTAAATTTCGATGAGAAATAGGCACCCCTTTCGGTTGTCCAGTACTTCCAGAAGTGTAAATAATATACGCTAAATCTTCTGCCTGAGCAGTTGATTTTATAGACGGAGCAGAAAGGTCTTTTTCAATAATCTCCTCAAGGATAAATATTTTTGTAGCAGTTTCTGATAATTGATTTTTTAATTCTTTTTGACAAAAAACAAAATCTACGTTGGCATCCTTTAAAATAAAATCAATTCTTTCTTTCGGATATTCAGGATCGAGTGGGAGATAGGCTGCTCCTGATTTGAGGATGCCTAACATGCCAATTATCATTTCCAAACTTCTATTGGTGTAAAGTCCAACAGGGCTGGAAGGCTTGATTTCATTGCGTAACAATACATTTGCAATTTTATCAGCTTGTGTATTGAGTTCAGCATAGGTGATAGATTTACCTTGACAAACAACTGCTTTTCGATTGGGAAATGTGGTGGCTATTTTTTCAATGAAATGATGGATCGTCTCAAACTGAGGCAAGGGAATGGAAGTATCATTCCAATCGAATAATATTTTTTTCTTTTCTTCTTGAGCTAAAATTTCAAGTGTGGAAATATTTTGTTGAGGATTATTTGTCGCTGCATTTAAAATAACTTCCAAATGTGAAAGCATTCGTTCAGCCGTTTCTTTTTCGAATAAACTTAAAGCATACTCTAACGAAATTTCTAACTCATTTCCATGATCAGTCGCAAATAGTGTCAGATCAAATTTAGACACATTTAGGTCAATCGTCTCCTCTTCGATTTCCAATCCTATATCCAAATGATTAGATGTATTTGAATTGTTATAAACGAACATCGTTTGGAAGATGGGATTAGCACTTCCATATCTTTCTGGTTTCAATTTTCGAACTAACTCATCAAAGGGAACATTTTTATTTTCCAAGGCTTGCATCGTAGTTGCCTTGACTTGTTGGATAAAATCGATGACGGAAGTATTTGGTTTTATTTGACTGCGCAGCACCAAAGTTTCGTTAAAAAATCCGATAAGATTTTCCAACTCCAAATTATCTCGATTGCTAAATGGACTGCCTACCAGAATATCACGTTGGCGACTATAGCGAAATAAAAGTATTTTAAAAGCAGCTAATAAAACGACGTATTGAGTAGTCTCTTGTTGTTTGGCAAGTGCTTGAATTTTAGTGGAAAGCTCTACAGATAATTTTTTGGAAATGACCGCACCATGGAAAGTAGTATGCTTTGGTCTAGTTTTGTCAAAAGGTAATTCGAGTAAGGGTAAATCATCAGAAAGTTGGTGAAGCCAGTAATTGAGGTGTTGCTCCTTGATGGGTTGATTGTTTTTCCAAAAGGCGTAATCGGTGTATTGAATAGGAAGGTTGGTTTCTACTTCCGTTGATTTTTCAATCTCTTTTTGATAAAAAGAAAACAACTCATTTTGTAAAATCAACAAAGAGGAACGATCCCCAATTATATGATGAATCGACAAGACCATCCAATTTTCCTCTGCTGAAATTTTAATTAAACCAACTCTTAGTAATTGATCCTTAGTCAAATCAAAAATTTTGGAAGAGAAGGTTTTTGCCGCTTGTTGAGCGACTAATTTTTTATTTAAATTTTCATCATTGGAAAGTTCGATTTCTTCTAACGTAAAATCGAATGAGGGATGAATCGCTAACTCAACACCTTCCGTAGTTTCAAGAAAATTAGTGCGTAGAATTTCATGTCGATCAATTAGTTTTTGAAAACTTTTGGTCAGTAATTCAATATCTAATTTCCCCTTTATTTTATATAAATGCCCATATTGATAAAATGGATTATTAGGATACAATTTTTGTAATAACCACAGTCTTTGCTGTCCACTCGTCGGTGCAACTTTTGCCTCCGCAGGTCGAGGAGTAATCTTATGATTAGCAACAGCTGCCTTTTTCCTCTTGCGCCATTGGTCAAGAACAGATGACTTTTTAGGGTTATTTTTTTCTTCTAAAGACATGATTTAACAGTTAGGAATTTTAAACATCCTCCTATCCTTTTTATTTAGCCAAGTACCGCATTATAAGCTTTCCAGAAATAAGCTCCCAATGGTAAATCTACCTCAAAGCCTCTTTCGATGAACCAATAAAGAGAGATAAAAATCAGCACCATAGAACCATATTTGATGATTGGAGGATAAATTTTTTGTTTTCGAAGCAAGAATAAAAATGGAAATACCATACAGATAATTAAAACCTGTCCTAATTCTACTCCAACATTAAATCCTAAAAGCGACAATACCATATAATCTCCACTTAGTCCTTTTTCCCCCAAAACACTTGCAAACCCGAACCCATGAAACAACCCAAAACCGAAAGCTATCATCCATTCTTTGTGTTTAAATATTGGAATGATATTGTGCAAAGCAGCTAAGGCAATCGACAAGGCAATAATGGATTCTACGAATCTAGAAGGTAAGTTGATAATATTCAAAGAGGCCAATGCTAGCGTAATCGAATGAGCAATAGTGAAAAAAGTGATGATTTTGATGATATACCAAAATGCAGCACCAAAGCTTTCAACGGGAATCCAAGTCTTATTATCTGTGTCTAAAACATTTTCTGTTTCTCTTCTTCGAACAACTGATGGTAAAATCAAGGCGACGATAAAAAGAATATGATCTAATCCAATCCAAATATGCCAAATCCCTAACTTCACTAATGCCACAAATCCCTTCCACAAAGAAACGTCTTTGAGCGAAAGAGGCTGTTGGGTATTATCACCACTATAAATATTAGAAATCAGGGCTTCATTATCTACGATTCCAGCTTTCCAATTATATTCGACAATTAAAACTCCTCTGTGAATAGGATTTTTGTCAAAAAGAACATTATAAAAAATATCTATTTCATCGGGTACTTTTGAGACCCCATCTAATTCAAAATGAAAGCGGGCAAAATCCTCCATTTCTTCCAATGATAAAATCGTTGGTTCTACGAATCGAACGCTATAGTTTTCACCACCACCTTTGAAAGAAGAACGACTAAGAAGATAATTTTGAATATCTTTTAAATGCGGGGTGATCGCCTCCATGGTTAACTTATTATCTAAGCTAAGACCGAGTGCTTGATTCATGTCTTTAGCAGTCATTTCAAATCGACCACCAATAGCTTCCTTGTAAATGCGGAGATAAATATAACTTTGATCTGGGGCGTGGGCGTTAACTAAATTTGAGCTAAAGAAGATGCAGAAAAGTACCCCTAAGGAGATTCGTTTTAATCTTGAATGCATAGTAGTTTGGTTATGTTTTGTTTTATGAAAGTTCTACCATTGTTTTAAAGACATCATTGGATTTGATCAAAGAATCGTAAGTTCCTTGATCCGCAATTTGCCCTTCTTTCAAAATATATATTTGATCAGCATGACGAACGGTAGAAAGTCTATGTGCAATGATGATGGTGGTAATATTTTGAGGAAGTAATTTAAGCGATTCGATGACTTCTTTTTCTGTAATACTGTCTAAAGCACTTGTTGCTTCGTCTAAAATTAAAACTTCAGGATTAGAATACAAAGCTCTGGCAAGTCCTAATCTTTGGCGTTGTCCACCACTTAGCCTCACACCTCTTTCACCGATTTTCGTTTCAAATCCTTCTGGCAATTCTTCCTTGATGAAATCATAAATATTAGCAATTTTAGTCACTTTTTTTAGCAGCTTTGAATCTATTTGATTATCTCTAATTCCCAAAGTAATATTTTGAACAATCGTATCATCAAATAAGAAAACCTCTTGTGGAACATAAGCTAGATTAGCTCTCCATGATTCAACATTAGCAGGGTTAATGGAAACGTCGTCAATATCAATACTACCATCAGTCGGATGTAGAAGTCCAACAATTAAGTCTACCAATGTGGTTTTCCCTGAGCCAGTAGAACCAATGAATGCTATCGTTTGACCTTTTAAGATATCTAAATTGAAATCATTTAGAATTGGATTTTCGGTTTTAGAATAGGAGAAATTAAGGTGGTTAAGTTTGATAGATTTATTTACTGGAATTGGTGTAATCTCTTCTTGAAATTCTTCTTGAGGTTGAAGACTAAAGACTAAGTCGTCATGTAATTTTTCTAGAACGGGATAATTATGACGAAGTTTTGCCGCAGCCGAAAATGCTTTTTGCAAAGCAGGCAAAAGCTTGTATCCTGCCACAGCATAAAGACTCAATCGTGGAATGGCAGATTGGATATTTCCTGAAGAAATAAAAATATAAATCGTGATTCCAAGAATACTTCCAAAGGCTAGGAACTCTAAAATGTTCCGTGGAGCGGCGAGTAATAGATTATATTTAGGTTGTACTTCACAAAATTCCTTAGAAGCATAACTAAATCTATTAAAGAAAAACTTTTGTTGATTGTAAACCATCACCGTCTTAATTCCATTCAACAACTCTTGCAAACTTTTATAACGCAGTAAGTTCATTTCAATCCTATAATGTCCAATCCTCTTTAAATAATTTCTTTGAGCAAAATAAATGAGTAAATAAGCTCCCCCTAATGCTCCAAACATAATTAAAGCAATCGTTACATCTACCCAAATTAATAAGCCAAAAATAATTAAAGAAATAAATGTGCGAGAAAAAATTTCAATGATAGGAATGATGACACCATTAGTTAATACATTAACTTCAGAAACAATGTAGGTACTCAATTCAGAAGTATTGGTATTTAAAAAAAACCGGTAAGGTTTGTTGATATAGGTTCTTAAAAGACGAGTACTTAAGTTATGAGCTACTCCCCAAGAGTAATTATATTGCAACCAAGTAGTAAAGATGGAAAAAATGTTCGTACAAGCAATCAGAACCATGACGGCTACTCCAAAGTAAATGAGCATTTGTCGATGATCCACAAAATTAAAATATAAATATATTTTATTGAGCAAGGTACTTTTCTCGATGGCATCAGGTTCTGCAACTAATTGCATGAAAGGTAAAATGGATGCAACCCCTACCACTTCGAGAATGCTCATAATAAATATGGCAATAGAAAGTTTGAAGAATTTTGCCTTCTCTTTTCGGTTAATTATGTTAAGTATTTTTCTGATAGTCTTCTTTTTTAAAAATATACGAGTTTTCTAGGCCGCTGGATTATTCAGGTTAATTAAAAAACAATTTTATTCTTTTTTTGAGATAAAAAACATTACTTCGAGTAATAATTGAACAATATAGAGTTTATTTTATTTCTAAATAATCCATTGGGTATTATTTATACGTATGTAAAAATAGTCAGTTTTATGGATAGTAGAATTTTTAAATAAATTTCTCTTTCCATTTTTCAATGATCAAGATTAAACAACTTCTATAACAACCAAATATGAAAAAGTTTTTTCTCCTGCTATTTATTAGTTTTTTATTTATTATAATTTCTTATGGGCAGAGTATCAAGGGAGTAATAATTGATAATTCTAAAGCAAAAATAGCAGGTGCCTATGTGGCTGTGTCGTCAACAGAAAACCATACCCATTCAGATGATTTCGGAATATTTATAATTGAAAATGTCAATAAAATTTTAACAATCGAACTTGTGGAAAGTTCTTTTGAATTTAGAGAATTAGTTGTTGACCAAAATACTAAAGAGGTAAATGTGATCTCAGCGATTGATATTCGACTTTCTCCCGTTAAAACTTCTCAAGAATCACTAAAAAAAGTACCCGGTCTTTTTATTGGTCAGTATGCAGAAGGGTGTAAAGCGGAGCAAATATTTCTTCGAGACTTTGATATCGAAAATTTATATGATCAAGAATGGAATGAGACTCAATTTGCCACCGAATCCAGGTTGAGAAATGAAACAGCGCCTGTGGAAGAAATTCATTTTTCACCATGTGCATCATTTTTTATTAAGGGCATTTTAAATATAGATTTTAGAATAACTTGAGAAGGATAATTTGATCCCTCACGATAAAAACTACACTTAATGGATTTTTCTTGGCCTCAAGAATATATAGATTTTAAAAATGAAGTAATTCAATTTGCAAAAGATGAATTGAATGAAAATACCCTAGTACGAGATGAAGCTCAAATCTTCTCTCACGACCTATGGAAAAAATGCGCTGATTTCGGTATCCAATCTTTGGCCGTGACTAAAGCCTACGGAGGTGAATTAGAAGAAGTAGATTTAATGAGAGCCATGTTAGCCATGGAAGGTTTTGGTTATGGTTGTGAAGACAATGGTTTGGCTTTTGGACTCAATGCTCAAATGTGGACGGTGCAAACGCCAATTTTACATTTTGGAAATGATGAGCAAAAAGAAAAATACCTCATTCCAATGGCGAACGGAGAGAAGATAGGAGCACATGCTTTGACTGAACCAAATGCAGGTTCAGATATATTTAGCATGCAATTGACCGCTGAAAAAACAGATGGAGGGTATCTTTTAAATGGAAAAAAACATCTGATTACTTTGGCGCCTATTTGCGATTTTGTTTTACTTTTTGCCAACACAAATCCTAAGTTAGGACGATGGGGAGTATCTGCTTTTTTGATAGAAAAAGAAATGAAAGGGTTCCAGCGTAGTGAAAAAAAGAGCAAGTTGGGAATGCGTTCTATCCCTATCGGAGATTTGGAGTTCACAGATTGTTTTGTTCCCTCAGAAAACTTGCTTGGGGCAGAAGGATTAGGATTTAGCATTTTAAATAATTCATTAGAATATGATCGTTGTTGCATTTTGGCCAGTCAATTAGGAGCGATGGAACGACAGTTAGAAAAGTCAATTGAGTTCGTAAAAAAACGAAAACAATTTGACCAACCTATCGGAAAATTTCAATCTGTTTCTAATCGAATTGCAGATATGAAACTTCGAATGGAAACATCAAGGTTGTTATTGTACAAAACTACTTGGCTCAAAAAAAATGGGGAATCTGCCATGCTCGAAGCAGCTTTATTAAAGTTGCAATTAAGTGAATCATTTGTAACTTCAAGTTTGGATGCGATACGAACTTTCGGAGGTATTAGTTATCTTTCAGAAACAGGCATAGATAGGGATTTAAGAGATGCCGTTGGAGGAGTTTTATATGCAGGAACTTCTGACATTCAAAGAAATATTATTTCAAAATTATTAGGCTTGTGATTTATTTGTTACCACATACTATTTCTAATTCTGCTTCCCGGTTTCCTAATCGAGAAGCATTTCGTTGTGGTGGGAAGTCGTTGACTTTCAAGGAGATAGAGGCAAAAATGAATCAGTTGGCTAACTTACTCCATCAAATTGGAATAAAAAAAGGAGATCGAATTGGTATTTATTTAAATCGAAGCTTAGAGACTGCAATTGCTATTTATGGGATCATGCAAGCAGGGGCCATTTATGTTCCACTTGATCCAAAAGTGCCTGTGGAAAGAACTCGATTTTTAATTAATGATTGTGGAATTAAAATTTTAATTACCAATAATGCACAAAGAAGGAATATTCAAAATATCATCGAATCTAGTACAAATTTAGAGGCTATTATAGGTGTAAAAGAAATGGACAATGTTCCTACTTTTTCATGGGAAAAACTAGAGGAGCTACCTACTCAATTTACCTTACCTTTTCCTGTTTTAGAAAGTGATGTTGCTTATATAATATACACATCTGGTTCTACTGGAGATCCAAAAGGAATTATGCATACCCATGCGAGTGGGCTAGCGTACGCTCAATTGACGGCGGATCTTTATGAGTTAAATGAAACAGATATTTTCGGAAATCATGCACCCATCTATTTTGATATTTCCACTCTAGGATATTTTACTGCACCTTTCGTAGGAGGTTGTACAGTCATTGCTTCAGATGCACATATTGTTTTGCCAGCAAGTTTGAGTCAATTGATTGAGAAAGAAAAAATAACTGTTTGGTATTCTGTTCCCTTGGCATTAATTCAGATGCTCCAAAATGGATCTCTTGAAGAAAAAAACATGGATACTTTACGATGGATATTTTATGCAGGAGAGGCATTTCCTCCTAAATATTTACGCCAGTTAATGGAGCTTTGGGGTCATGCAAAATTCAGCAATATTTACGGCCCAACAGAATTGAATCAATGTACTTATTATAACATTCCTAATCCACCCACCGGAGAGGAAGCTATTCCTCTTGGGAAAGTTTGGAAAAATACGGAGAGCATTGTACTTGATGAAAATGAGAAAGAATTAAAAAGTGGAGAAGGAGAATTATGTGTTCGAAGTATGACGATGATGAAGGGATATTGGCAACAACCTGAGATGACAGAACAATCATTTTACCGAAGAAAAAACAATACTAATACGGATGATATTTTTTATCGAACGGGTGATTTGGTTCGTTTAGATGAAAATAATATTTTACATTTTTTAGGTCGTAAAGATCATCAAGTAAAAATACGTGGATATCGTGTGGAGTTAGGCTCAATAGAAGCAAAGCTAGTATCACATGACGCAGTAAAAGAAGCTGTAGTTTTAGCAATAAGAAAAAAAGAAGAAAATCTAGAACTAGAAGCCGTAGTTATTTTACAACCTGATATCGAAACCAGTCAAGAAGCATTAACATTATTTTTAAAAGAAAAATTACCTATCTACGCCATTCCTGAAAAAATTACATTTGTGGCATCTTTTCCAAGAACTGGTTCGGGTAAAGTAAAAAGGTCAGCATTAAAAAAACTTTTATACCAATAGAAAAATGAAAGAAAACATAATTAATTATATCATTCAAGAATTACATGGAGGGGTAGAAGATTTAGAAATTATGCCAGAGGATGATTTGCTAGGAAGTGGATTGGTTGAGTCGATGAGTATGATGCGATTAATTCAATTCATCGAAGAAGCTTATGATCTTAAAGTAGCTCCACAAGAAATGACCATTGAAAACTTTATGACTGTGGAGGCAATCGTTCAATTTATTACAAGAGTAAAAAGTGAAGTAGAGTAAACATGAAAGATAACCAATCAGCAAAATATTTTGATCTAACTAAAAGCCAGTTACTCATTTGGACCGGACAACAAATTATTCCAAGTTCGCCGATGTATAATATGGCTCTTGCCTTTGAATTACCCATTGCAATCGATGCAGCAAAATTCCAATTAGCCTTTCAAAAATTAATTGATTGTTGCGATGCCATGCGAACCGTATTTGTAGAAAAAGATGGGCACCCTCAACAAAAAATACTTTCTAGTTTTCCTTATAAAATGTCATTCGAAGATTTTTCAAATCAATCTGAAAAATCTCTTTTTTTGAAAAACTGGTTGGAAAAAAGAAGTCAATGGCAATTCGATATAACGGAATGTTTGTTTGATAGTGTTTTGATAAAAATGGCAAAGGATCAATATGTTTGGTACTTTAATGAGCATCACCTCATTACCGATGCCTGGGCAACTACTCGTCAATATCAAATGGTAGCGCAATGTTATGATCGATTGGAGAAGGGCGAAAAAATGGACGATTTATCCTTTCCATTATTCGAAAACTATATCAAATATGAAGCAGATCAACGCACCAATAAATCAAATGAAAATGCGATTGCTCATTGGGCAAAAAAGGCTTACGAATTACCTGTGCCTCCCGTTTTTTATGGAAAATCTAATGAATTTTTAAATAGTCATTCGGAGCGAGTTAGCTTTACTTTGAGTCAAGGACAATCGGATGCTTTACGAAGTTTGACCAAAGAGTCAGACTTGCGAACATGGACAGAACACCTTTCTTTGTTTTCTATTTTTTCTACTTTGTTATTGACTTATATCTATCGAATTACGGGGCAGCAAAAATTAGCTATTGGTACACCTGCCCACAATCGTTCGACAACTGCATTTAAAGATACACCGGGACTTTTCATTGAATTATTTCCTTTGATGGCAAATATTGAAAAAGAAGAAACTTTCAGTTCCTTATTTCAAAAAGTCAGAAATGAGTCGCATGAATTTTTAAGATATGCACAGGCAGGGGTGAGCAATTCAGATTTGAATCGAGGATTTAATGTAGTCCTCAATTATATCAATGCATCGTTTTCAGATTTCAATGGAACCCCCATGACTTCAGAGTGGATTCATTCTTCGCATGCAGATCCTGGACACCATATTCGATTGCAGGTTCATGATTTTGATGCATCGGGTCAGATTGAATTATGCTTTGATTTAAATACTGCAATCTTTAATCAAAAACAATTAGCAGAAGTTCCTAAGCAGTTTTTAAACTTATTGGAAAGTTTTATGGAAGATCGGTTTCAGTCCATTGGAAAACCTGCTTTGACTGATACTGTTTCATATTTTTTAGAAAAAAATAACAATGGTTTTACATTTAACAAAGAATCATCTGTTTTAGATTTTTTTGAAAAAAAGGTTGCTACGCTTGCAGAAAATTCGGTAGCCGTTCAATATGGAAATGATCAACTAACTTATCAAGAATTAAATAATCATGCGAACCAGTTGGCACATTTTTTAATTCAAAATGGGTTAGAAAAAAATGATCGTGTTTCGATTTTGCTTCCACGTTCGCCTGAATTTTTGATTAGTGTTTTAGCAGTTTTAAAAGTGGGCGCAACGTTTATTCCAATTCCAACAAATTATCCATCTGGAAGAATCTTAGGAATTGTAGATGATGCAAAGTCCAAGTTAATTTTAAGTAACTCCGTTTTATCCAAAAAACTTCCTGTCTCTTTTGACCAATTAATTAATCTTGACAAAGAGTCTATTTTTATCCAACAACAGCCTTCCGTCAATCCAAACATCACTTGTAGCCTCGATGATACCGCATATCTGATGTACACTTCTGGCTCAACGGGACAACCAAAAGGTGTGATGATTGGGCACTCCGCATTGAGTCATTATGCACAATGGGCAGCACATTCTTACACTAAAGATTTTCAACCAATTGTTCCATTATTTACTTCGGTAGGATTTGATTTGACGATAACCTCGATCTTTTTACCCTTGATTTCTGGGGGTACCATTATCACTTATCAGGAAGCCGAAGAAGGTCCCGATTTATCTTTGTTTGAAGTATTGGAAAAAAATGAAGTGAATTTCATCAAGCTAACCCCTTCACATTTGGCATTGTTGCAAGGAAAAAGTTTTGAAGATTCTTTGATTCAAACAATGATTGTTGGAGGAGAAAATTTCAAAGTAGATGTTGCGGAATTTGTAAAAAATAATTTCAATAAAAATATAAAAATTTTCAACGAGTATGGCCCAACGGAAGCAACGGTGGGTTGTGTCGTTCATTTCTATGATGCAAAAAAAGATCACATCGAAACTTCCGTTCCAATTGGGGTACCGATGGATAATATGAAAGCCTATATTTTAGATGAGTTTCAAAATCCAGTTCCCGAAGGCGTAGTAGGAGAGTTGTACATTGGAGGAATAGGATTGGCCAAAGGTTATTGGCAGCAAGCAGAATTGACTACTCAACGATTTATTTCTAACCCATTTTTTCCTAACGAAAAAATATACCGAACGGGTGACTTGGTTAAAAAGCATCCTTCCGAAAATTATCTAGAATATCTCGGTCGCAAAGATTCACAAATAAAAATTAGAGGCCGAAGAGTAGAGTTAGCCGAAATCGAAACGGTACTCAATCAACATCCAAATGTGTTGCAAGGGGTCGTAGAACTTCGACATCGGCAACGCGCTCAAAATGTAGAGGAAGTGCATAATTGTGTAAAATGTGGACTGCCTTCAAATTATCCTTCTGCAAAATTTAACGATGCAGGAGTGTGTCACCTTTGCCAGTCATTTACGAGTTACCAAGAGAAAGTCAAAAAATATTTTAAGACCAAAGCGGACTTAAAAGCCTTGTTTGATGCCGTACCTGCGGAACAAAAAGGGGAATATGACTGCATCATGTTATTGAGTGGTGGCAAGGATTCTTCCTATGCCGTAGCACAATTAAAAGAGATGGGATTGCGGGTGTTAGCCTTCACTTTGGACAATGGGTATATTTCACAAGAAGCACTCGAAAATGTGAGAAAAGTAGCAACAGACATCGGCGTAGATTATGTGATCGGTCAGACGGATAAAATGAATGAAATTTTTGTAGATAGTTTACAGCGGCATTGCAATGTGTGTGATGGCTGTTTTAAAACCATCTACACGTTGAGTGTACAAATAGCTTTGGAGAAAAAAATACCATTTATTGTAACAGGACTTTCACGGGGGCAGTTTTTTGAAACAAGGTTGACGGAAGAATTATTTCAACAAGAGGAGGTGGATGTAGATAAAATTGATGAAATGATTTTGAATGCTCGGAAGGCTTACCACCAAGTTGATGATGCCGTAAAAGAATTGTTAGATGTCTCGATGTTTGAAAACGATGAGGTTTTTGAAAAAGTAAAATTCTTAGATTTTTATAGATATACTGATGTGAGTTTGGAGGAGATGTTAGATTATTTGAAAAATAAATTGCCATGGGTTCGACCTTCTGACACCGGACGTTCGACGAATTGCCTGATCAATCAAGCGGGCATTTATGTTCATAAAAAAGAGTTAGGATATAGTAATTACGCATTTCCGTATAGTTGGGATGTAAGGATTGGTCACAAGACTCGGCAAGCATCTTTGGACGAAATTAATGAAGAAATAGATGAGGTAGAAGTTAAGCGAATTTTGGATGAAATCGGATATTCCGAGGCAGCTCAAAAAGATGAACGGAACGAACAATTGGTGGCCTACTTTGTAGGAAAAGATGAGGTAGATGAAAAGAAATTGAAAAATTATATGCTCACTCGTTTTCCCGATTACATGGTTCCTGTTCAATTTATTCCGTTAGAAAAATTGCCTTTGACGGTCAATGGAAAAATTGATCGAGCGGCGTTGCCATTGCCTGATGCAGTTCGACCTGTGATGAAGGTAGAGTTTGTAGAACCTCAAACAGAATTTGAACAAATCGTACAAGAGGTTTGGTCGGAAGTTATGGAAATTGATAAAATTGGAGTGTATGACAACTTTATTGAACTAGGGGGAGATTCGTTAAATGGAATTCGAGTGATGAGTCGATTAAGTGCTACTTTTGAATTGGAATTGCCCGTAAATTTAATTTTTCAAAAACCAACGATAGCTGCGCTGGCAATGCATATCGAAGCAACCATAACCCAACTTTTGCAAGAATTAGAAGGAGAAAACTCTAACTAAGATGGCAAAAATAATTTGTGTGACGACAGGGCTGACGGGCATTTTAAATGCAAGTGTCGAACTCATCAATCGACTTAAAAAATCAGGTCATGAAGTCAGTTATGCCTCACATAGAAATGTAAAAGAAAAAGTAGAACAAGAAGGAATCAAATTCACGCAACTACCGGATATTCACCTAGATGCAAGTCCTGAGCTGCCTTCTTTTCAAGGGCCTTTTAAAAAGATAAAACGCCTGATTTTTAAAATAATAAATTCGAAACAAAGAAGAATTGTAGCACTAGAAAAAACAATTCCAGATGGATTTGAGGCGATGCTCCAAAAGGAAAAACCGGACTTAGTGATTATTGATATTGAGTTGCACGAGTATATTTTTAAAGCGTATTCCAAAGGGCAAAACTTTATCTTATTAAGTCAATGGTTTTCACTTTGGAAAAGAAAAGGATTACCATATTTGTTGCATGACACGATTCCTCAGGAAGGTTGGAGCGGACACCCAATTGCGATTTCATTTTCTTGGTGGAAAATCCAATGGCAGCGCTGGTGGATTTTTTTACGAAAAAAAATATTATCGGGTGGTACAGATCGAAGAAGTATTTTGTTAGAATTGGCGGAAAAAGAAGGTTTCCCAAAGAGTTATATAGCTGAAAATTATTGGCCGGGGCCTTTTACTTATAGTCAATTACCAGTAATAAGTATGACCGCTCTGGAAATGGAATTTCCACATGATCCTCGACCAAATCTTTTTTATGTAGGACCAATGGTCAATGAAAAAAGGATAGAAAAAACAAAAAGAGGAAGTCAAAATTATACGATAGAAGAGGTATTAGATTTTCGAAAAAAAAATGGAAGAGCATTGTTATATTGTTCAGTAAGCACGCTTTCGAAAGGGGATGAAATTTTTATAAAAAAAATAATAACGGCGGTCAAAAATAGAAAAGACTGGGTACTAATTATTGGAATGGGAGGATTAATCGGAGAAGATATTTTTAAAGATTTACCAAAAAATGTTTTCCCCTTTTCCTATGTACCACAATTAAGCGTTTTGAAAGAAGCAGATATTTCTATTAACCATGGAGGTATTCATACGATCAATGAATGTGTTCATTTTAAAGTACCCATGCTGATTTACTCCGGAAAACAATCTGATCAAAATGGTTGTGCAGCAAGAGTTCATTATCATGGATTAGGATTAATGGCTGACAAAGACCTAGATAAACCAGAAGAAATTCAACGTAAAATAAACGAAGTGTTGACTAATCATTCTTTTAGAAAAAAGGTAGAAGAAATGCATGTTCAAACTTTAAAATATAAAAATGAGTTTCAATTAGCAAAAGTAATAGAGAACTCATTAAGTAAAAAGGAATCAATAAGATAGACCAATCTAATTTTTGATTCCTTTTTACTAAGTTTGAGGTCAAAAAATTTACAATAATACTATGAGCAATTTTTCCTTACTATATTTTCTGCTGCTGATAGCCACTATGAGTAGTTGTACTTCTTATAAAAGCTTATTGAATTATAACGAATCGCCTCAAATTCCTAAAGGCCCGCAGGTGATCACTAACTTCAAACCATTGACCATTCAACCGAGTGATATTTTGAGAGTTAGAGTAAGTAGTACTGACATGGCTGCCGTAGCGCCATTCAGTACGTCAAGTTCTACTAGTGGAGAAGGAGGAGGATTCGATGAATATTTAGTAAGTAGTGAGGGAGATATTGATTTTCCAACGATAGGTAAGATTTCTGTAAAAGGTCTTCAGGTTGAAGAAATCAAAGCAAGAATTTTAGAACGGTTGAAGCCATTTTTCTCACAAGAGCCTATTGTACAAGTTCGATTAACTAATTTTAGAATCAATGTTAATGGAGAAGTTTCGTCACCGGGATCATTTAGTGTCTATAGCGATCGTGTAACGATTATTGAAGCGATTTCATTAGCAGGTGATTTTACCAGTTACTCTCAGAGAGATAGTATCTTAATCATAAGAGAACAAGATGGAGTTAGAAATTTTGGATACGTTAATTTTAATTCATCAGAAATATTTTCATCACCATATTTTTATTTACAGCAAAATGATGTGGTTTATGTAAGACCTAGTAAAACCAAAGTGAACTCTGTAAGAGATCCATCTTCTCGTATTTTGCCTTGGATTTCGGCAGGTGTCTCGGTTATTGTATTGATATTTACAGTAAGTAGAAGTAGGAATTAATTTTTTCAAGATAATAAGTTTAAGTGGTTAAAATTATTGATCTCGAACCTAATATTAAAATATATTTTTTTGGAAAATAAAAACAAAACATTTGCAGCAGGATCTCCTCAAGAAGTAATTCGATTGGATTTTCAAAAAATATTTTCAAGAATGCTTTCTTATTGGTGGCTTTTTTTGCTGTGTTTTGGAATAGCAATCGGGAGCGCAAAAGTGTATTTGCGCTACGCTACTTTTGAATATTCGTCACGGGCGATTCTATTGATAAAAGATGCAGGACGAAGTGGTGATATTTCGACTCAGGATATTTTATCTTCAAGCGATGCTTTGTCCGGAGGAAAAGCGATGGACAACGAAATTCAAATATTGCAATCATTAACCTTAATGGAAAAGGTAGTCGAGCGATTAGATTTACACGTTCAATATTTTCGATTAGGTAACTTTATAGAAACAGAAATTTATAAAGATTCCCCTTTTTTATTAGACTCTTTTCAATTAGTAAATCAAAGTGATTTTGGCGAAACCTTTTTTTTAGAATTAGATGATTATAATAGCTTTTTGCTAAAAAGAAATAAAGACGATCCAGTAATTCAATATTTCTATCGAGTCCCTTTTGAAAATTAAATAGGTCGTTTTACCATTAATTTAAATCCCCAAAAAGCAATTGTCAAAGGAGTTTATCGGTTAGTTATTGGATCAATTGAGGCAGTAGCTAACTATTATAAATTTCAAGTCATCGTCCAACGAATTGGAGATTATAGTGCATCGAGTGTTTTAAATTTAACCCTCTTAGATCCCGTAGCAAAAAAGGCAAGTGATGTATTAAATACTTTAATTGATGTTTATAATGAGGAAGAAATAAAGGATGAAAATAAAGTATTTGATAATACACTTCAGTTTATCGACAATCGGGTAGTGGATTTGGTGACCGAATTAGATTCGGTGGAAGGTGGGATTCAAAGATTTAAAAGTAAGAATGAAATTATTAGTGAAAGTGCTTCATCAAGTATGGATTATACGATAAATGAAATACGCGAATCTCTAAAACTAATCTCTAACTATGAAATTCAAAAAAGCATTCTACAATCTTTAGAGAATTTTTTGTTGCAAGATAATTTTGAGATGCGACTAATTCCAGCCAACCTGATTGCCGAGAATCCTGTACTCTCTGGCTTAGTTAACCAACATAACGATTTAATTATTCAAAATAAACAAGTTGCAACAACTGCGAGTAAACAAAATCCTATCAGAATAGCCTTGGAAGAACAAATTACTGATACTCGAAATTTGATTTTACAAACTATTCAAAATCTAAAACGAGATCTACAAATTCCTGTCAAACAAATTGAAGATAATATTCGAGACCTCAAAAGGAGTATGAGTAGTATTCCTGGAATTGAAAAAAGGCTAGTGGAAAAAATGCGTACCCAAGAAGTAAAGGAAAAGTTATTTCTTTTTCTACTTCAAAAAAGGGAAGAAACTGCACTTTCTGAAGCTGTAACTACTGCCAAAACTCGAACCATTGATCGAGCAAGAGTATCTAAGTATCCAGTCTACCCTCAGCCTAAATTAATCATGGCCATGAGTGGTGTTTTAGGATTACTACTTCCTTTTTTACTAGTGCTGATTTTAGGATTATTTGAAACTAAAATTGATTCTGAGGAGATGATCAAAAACTTAACGAATATTCCTATCCTCGGAAGAATTGCCTATAAAAAAGGAAATGAGAATGTTGTTGTAAAACATGGAAGTCGATCCGCTATAAATGAAATGTTTCGCCTGCTTCGAACCAATCTTAACTTTGTTAATCATGGTAAACCGAAGCAAACTATCATGTTAACTTCATCTATTTCTCAAGAAGGAAAAACTTTTATTGCCTTGAATTTAGGCATCACTTTATCTCTCGCAGGAAAGAAAGTTGTTCTTCTAGGAATGGATCTTCGGAAGCCAAAATTAGCCACTTATATGGGGGTGCCTCAAGGGAAAGGAATTACTAATTATTTGGTAGGACAAAATAGTATAGATGAAATTGTCCAACCGTTTCAAGATAACCCCAACCTTTCTTACATCACAAGTGGTCCAACTCCACCTAATCCTGCTGAGTTAATTCTTTCGGAAAAAATGAAAGAATTACTCCAAGAATTATCAGAAAGATATGATTATGTATTGATTGATACGCCACCAATTGGTTTAGTTTCAGATGCTTTATTATTGAGAGATTATGTAGATAATATTTTAATCGTAGTGAGACATAAATATACTCGCAAAGTAATGGTAAGGAACATGGAAAATATGTACAGCAATGGCGAACTCCAAAAAGCGAGCATCATTTTCAACGGAGTAAAGCAGGGTGGAAAATACTACGGTTATGGAGGCTACTATTACGGAAAAAATCAAGGTTACTATGTCGAGGAAGATTAAAAAACAATCTATATACCTGATCGCAGAGATAGGACAAGCTCATGATGGTAGCTTGGGTATTTTGCATTCTTACATTGATGCAGTAGCAGCAACTGGAGTCGATGCAATCAAATTTCAAACCCATCTTGCAGAGGCTGAAAGCAGCCTGGCGGAACCATTTCGGATTAATTTTTCCTACGAAGATGCCACTCGATTTGATTATTGGAAACGAATGTCTTTTACTCAAGAACAATGGGTAGAAATAAAAAACCATTGTGAAGAAAAAGGGTTAGAATTTCTTTCTTCCCCATTTTCCCAAGCGGCAGTTGACCTGTTAGAATTTCTGGAGATCAAAAAATATAAAATTGGTTCAGGAGAAGTGACGAATTTTTTGATGTTGGAAAAAATTGCTCGCACAGGTAAACCAATTATTCTTTCTTCGGGAATGTGCTCCTATGAAGAGTTGGATGCAGCCGTCAATTTTATCGAACAATTTGGCAATGACTTGAGCATTTTGCAATGCACCACAAGTTACCCAACACCTGCCGAAAGAATTGGATTGAACGTGATTGGCGAGATGAAAAAAAGATACCCGCAACATAAAATTGGCTTATCTGAACACACCGCAAATATCGCAACTGGAATTGCCGCAGTAGCACTTGGAGCAGAAATTTTGGAATTTCATGCTGTATTCGATCGTAGAATTTTTGGCCCAGATGCTTCCTCTTCCTTGACGATTGATGAAGTGACGGAGCTAGTTCGATCTGTTCGTTTTTTAGAAAAAGCCATGCAACATCCGATTGATAAAAATGATTTAGCGCCTTACGTAGATTTAAAAAAAATATTTGAAAAATCCTTAGCGGTGAATAAGGATTTACCAGAGAGGCATGAAATTTCTTTTGATGATTTGGAAGCAAAAAAACCAGCACAACAAGGCATTTCAGCTAATGAGTTTAAAAATGTGATTGGTAAAAAATTAAAGATCGAAAAATCAAAATATGATTTTTTAAAGAAAGAGGATTTATTATAAAAAAGAAAAATGTCAAAAAGAAAAATTTGTGTAGTCGTTACTGCTCGGCCTAGTTATAGTAGAATAAAATCTGCTTTGCAAGCCATTAAAGATCATCCTGATTTGGAGCTCTTGTTGGTGGTAGCAGCGTCTGCGTTATTAGGAAGGTATGGCACAGCGGTAAAATATATTGAAGAAGATGGATTTCAAATAGCTGCAAAAGTTTTTAATGTCCTGGAAGGTGGCAACTTAGCTTCACAGGCAAAGACTACGGGATTAGGAATTATTGAATTGACCAATGTTTTTGAAAACCTGAAGCCTGATGCAGTAGTAACTGTTGCGGATCGATTTGAAACCATGTCGACAGCTATTGCAGCTACTTATTTAAATATCCCGTTAGTGCACGTGCAGGGTGGGGAAGTAACTGGAAATATTGACGAAAAGGTTCGCCATGCTATTACCAAATTAGCTGACATTCATTTTGTCTCTTCGCTTAAAGCAAAAGAGAGAGTGATCAAAATGGGTGAAAATATCGATAAAGTTTTTCACACCGGATGTCCTTCCATTGACTTGGCTTATGAGATCAATGGAATTGAACAATTAGATTTTGATCCATATCAAAAATATGGTGGAGTAGGAGGTAAACCAAATTTTAAAGATGGTTATCTTATCGTAATGCAACATCCAGTTACCACAGAATATGAACAATCGCGCGAGCAAGCATCAAAAACTTTAAATGCCATCAATCAATTAAAAATACCTACTTTTTGGTTTTGGCCTAATGTAGATGCTGGTTCAGATGGAACTTCAAATGCTATTCGATCTTTTCGGGAAAATAATGTTGTCAATCATATTCATTTTTTCAAAAACATGAAGCCACACGATTTTCTAAAGTTTTTAAAAAATAGTAAATGTCTGATTGGTAATTCAAGCGTTGGTATTAGAGAATGTGCATATCTGGGCGTTCCTGTCGTGAATATCGGCACTCGTCAAAATGGAAGGGAGCGAGGTGAAAATGTTCTAGATATTGAATACGACTCCGGTTCTATTCGGGCTGCTATTTTGCAACAAATAGAACATGGAGCATATGCTGCTGATCACATTTATGGAAATGGAAATGCAGGAATAACAATGGCAAAACTTTTAGCAGAGATCCCATTCACCTATCACAAAATATTGAATTATTAAACTCAACATATAAAAATGACAAAATCATTGGTTTTGGAATATTGGGAAAAGGAGGATTTAGAAAAATATTTTTCTACTGAAAATAGCGAAGCTATTCCAATGGATAAATCGGACTTAGTTCGAATTCATCAATTGATTCGATCTCGAAAATGCTTTACTGTTTTAGAATTTGGTGTGGGGTTTTCGACCATAATTATCGCAGATGCTTTGAAAAAAAATAAGGCAGATTGGCAACAGCTTGATCCATGTCCGATCATTCGAAACCGATTTATGTTTCAATGTTTTTCGGTGGATACTTCTGAAAAATGGATAGATATTTCTAAACAAAGATTACCTGACTCGCTCCGTGACTTGGTGAATTTTCAACATAGCAAAGTGGAAATAGGAAAACATCAAGGACAACTTTGTCATTTTTATAAAAACATTCCAGACATCGTTCCTGATTTTATTTACCTCGATGGACCAGATCCCAAAGCAGTCGAAGGATCAATTAATGGCATGAGTTTTCAATGCTCCGAACGGACGGTGATGTCAGGTGATTTGTTATTAATGGAACCCATTTTATTACCTGGTACATTTGTCCTAATTGATGGGCGAACCAATAATGCTCGATTCTTAAAAAATAATTTAAAACGAGATTACGAATTTATCTGGGACAAGGAAGGGGATGTAACTACCCTCGAATTGAAAGAAGAACGATTAGGAAAATACAATTTATTAGGAAGTGATTTTTTTAAAAACGTTAAACGCTAAACGTTATATGCGAATACTCGGACTCATACCAGCAAGAGGCGGCTCCAAAGGAATACCTCGAAAAAATATCAAATTACTTCAGGGGAAAGAATTGATTAGATATACTATTGAAGCAGGTTTGCAATGCGAGCTTTTAGATGAAATCATGGTTTCTACAGATGATGAAGAGATTGCCAATATAAGTCGAGCAGCAGGAGCCAACGTTCCATTTTTAAGACCCGATCATTTAGCTAATGACAAATCTCCCACGATAGATACGGTGATTCATGTCCTAAATTTTCATGAAGAAAAAAAGAATCCGTTTGATGCAGTTTGTTTGTTACAAGCTACTGTTGCTTTTCGATATACCGTTGATTTAAATGATGCTATTAAAAAATTTATAGCATCTGACGCAGATAGTTTAATTTCGGTAAGAGAAGTTCCTCATGTGTATAATCCATATTGGGTGTATGAAAAAGATACGCAAAGTGGTTTTTTAAAATTAGCAAAAAAAAGCGCCGCTATCATTCCTCGTCGGCAAGATTTACCCAAAGCATACCATCGAGATGGATCCATTTATTTAGTAAAAAAGGAAATTGTTTTACAAGAACGATCACTTTACGGAGAAAAAACAATTCATCACATCATGGAAAATTCACCCAATGTAAATATTGATACGATGGAAGATTGGAAGGCAGCTGAAAAATATGCCAACGAAAATTTAGCTCAATAAAATGAATCAACGCAATACAAAAATTGATGTATGTTATATTATTTCCCATGGCTTTGCTGCAAGAATGTTGCTGCAAACGGGGTTGATCACTCAATTGACCGAGCATGGAAAAAGTATTGCGATCATCACGCCTGATCCCGATGACGAAAATTTAAAAGAATTACATGCTAACCCTTTGATCAAAATTTTTGATCCACAAATAGAACAAACTATTTGGGATGATGACTATGGCGTAAAGCGAATGTACTACTTAGAAGATATCAAAAGTAATCCTGTGTTTTGGGAAAAACATCTTTACAGTATTTTGTATAGTAAATCAAAACACCCTTGGAAAAGAGTGCGTCCTTTTATCTATTATCCGATTCATCGATTGATAAAATATTTCCCAAGTATTCGAGAAAATTTTAGACAAAAAGAAAGTAGCTATCTTTTTTCCAAAAATGCAGCAGCATTGTTAGAAAAAATTCAACCTGCTTTGGTGGTATCCACCTATCCAATAAATTTCTTGGAAGCTAAATTTTTATTCGCAGCAAAAAAGAAAAAAATAACCACGCTGATACATCTTTTGAGTTGGGACAATATTACGAGTAAAGGGATTTTTCCAGTCATTCCTGACCAATTTATTGTATGGGGAAAAGTAATGTACCAAGAGCTCAAAGAATATTATGGAACGGCTGATGATGCGGTACAAATTTGTGGCGTACCACATTTTGATAATCATATTCGCGTGAAGCACGCCCCGAATTATCAGGGATTATTAACGAATTTAGGTTTGAATCCAGCGTTACCCTATCTTTTTGTAGCGATGAGTTCTCCTCGATTTGCGCCACATGAAATTGATATTGTGGAGTGGCTAGCGAAAGCGATCAATGAAAATACTTTTGGAGAAAAAATGCAACTCGTCGTCAGGCCACATCCTCAAAATGTGCAAGGCAGTCTTGCAGATCAACGTTGGATCAAACGCTTGGATAATTTGAATGGAACTCGTGTCGCCATCGATTATCCACAGTTGGTCAAAAGTAAAGTTCGATGGAGTATGCAAAAATCAGACATGGATCATTTGTCTAATTTATTGATAGGTTGTAGTATTTGTTTGAATTCAGGCTCTACCGTTTCCATTGATGCGTTGATGATGGATAAGCCGGTCATTCTAACCTCATTTGACGGCGATAAAAAATTATACTATTGGAAATCAGCCCGACGATTAGTGGATTATCCGCATCAAAAAAAATTCGTTGGATTGGGAGGTGCGAAGGTCGTTCACTCTTATGAATCTTTAAAAAAAGAGATCCTAAAATATCTGGCTGACCCCAATTATGATCTAGAAAAACGAAGAAATGCACTTGAAATGGAGTGCCACTTGAATGATGGCAAATCTACGGAAAGAGTTGTAAAAGCAATGTTACAAATATTAGGAAAAGTAAAATTAGCCTATGCAAAACTCTAGGATAATTCAAATTGATTTAGATAAAACCTTAGTAACCTTATTTTGTTGCTATGCTTTATCTATGCCATTTGAATTGATTCTAGAAATTATCTTTGGGATTGAGACTATCTTCAAGCCATTTCGAATCATGTCAATGATTATTATTGGAGTATTTGGCCTTAAGGTTTTAACTCAAGGAATTTACTTGGATAAAAGAGATCGAGCAGATTGGTTTTTATACGGTGTATTTATTTACGGGATCATTATTTCCTGTTTTAAAATAATAACCGGTGTATTCAATATGGGATTATTCATCAATGATTCCTTTCAATTTAGTCTGCATGTCGCTACCTTTTTTATTTATAAATCTACGCCAATTTCCAAAGATCAAGCATTCAAAATATTCCGATGGTTCTTGATAGGGGTTACCATAAATGCGGTTTATATTTCTTATTCTTTCCTTATTTTTAATGATGCAAGGAATGCAGGCTTTACTGATAATCCAAATTATGGAGCTTTTGGAATAGTAGCAGCATCGACCTATTTAATTTTAAAAACCAATTTTGAATCAAACAGATTATCCAATTTTTGGTCGCTTATATTAATACTGCTCTTGCTCTATACTTTCGGAGTTGAAGGTAGTCGAACTGGTTTTGTAATGTTCGTTATAGCATGTTTCTTAATTTTTTTTTATTCCGATTTAAAAAGAAGAATAACATTAGTTGTCGTTAGTACCTTGATCATGTTAATGTTAGTGCCGGGGCAGCAGTCTTCAAATGGAAAATTAACTGGCCCTATGGTATTAATCTATCGACTCAATCAAAGTATCGATGATGGAGGAGAAGATGTACGATTTGTAGTATGGAGAGGTGTTTTTAAGGTTTTAGAACGTGAAGGATACGAAGGAATGGGAATTGGTCAATTCAAAGCTAATTTCAAAAAATATTATTCTGAGGAACCACATCAACTCATTGTCGAAATGACCCAATATGGTTATTATTTATCAACTCATAATGATTTTTTTGCCATTATTACTGATTATGGATTACCTAGTTTATTATTTTATTTTATTTTTTTAACCATTACTTTTTTTAAGCTAATGCACCGAGCTAATTATCATAGAGCAGATAAAGAAGAAGAGTTCCTATCTCAATTTTGCTTTATCTTTTTTTGTGGTATGATCATTTTTGGTATGTCTGCTGAAAATTTTCAACATCAATTATATTGGTTTTTATTAATGTTCACAACAAAGAGATTCATATGAAAAATATTATAAATAAGTCACTAGCTAAAATAGGATATATAATCTCGAAATATCATACTAAAGATGATTTGATTTTTGAGGCTCAAAAAAAACTACTCAACCTTACTCGACGAAATATTATTTTTGATGTCGGTGGATATGATGGTAAAACTTCTTTGAAATACAATCAATATTTAAATAACAATTGCGAAATTTATACATTTGAACCATTTCAAGAATCCTTTCAAATATTAAAAAAAAATATCTCCTCTAATAAAAACATCAAAGGATTTAATTTTGCAGTTGGAAATCAAGATGGTGAGAAGGATTTTTACATTAATAACTTTTCTGCAACTAATTCGTTTTTGCCACCTTCTCCAGAAGGTATTAAGGAATGGGGAGAAGGGCTTTATGAAGCTCAAAAACTTGTAAAAGTTCCTACAGTAACTATAGATTCTTTTGTCAGAGAAAATAACATTAACCAAATTGATATTTTGAAAATGGATACCCAAGGTACAGAACACTTGATAATGGAAGGCGCGAAAGAGACCATTGCAAAAGGAAAGATCAAAGTTATTTTTACCGAGTTAATAGTTGTACCCACCTACAAAAATCAATTGGCGCTGGACGAAATGCTAGAAGTTTATAGAAGATTTGGCTTTGAATTATACACACTTTTTAATTACAGCAACTCAGAAGGAAAATTACGATATATGGATGGAGTTTTTTTTTATAACCCTTAATACCTCAAACTAATTTTCACATGGCAAGTTTTAGAAAAAAATTAAAAAAAGTAATTCAGTCAAAATCAACACCAGACTTTTTGTACCAGATCTATTTTGATCGCTTAGATAAAAAGAAAAGAAAGTGGCTCACCCAAATGCTCATGAATAGTGATGATTTGATTGAAGATATGGATGAAGAAATAAAAAAATATTGGCAAAATCGTGCTTTTGATGTATTGAGTGGGCCAGACAATAAGGATATTAATCGAGTTGAAAATGCAGGTCAAATTATTAATGATCAATTAGTTATGCACAATGGAATCTTGGTAGACCCTTTAAGTTATTATAGTTTTCCGATGCTTCAAATGTTTATGGATAATAAAGGCGTGCATGAACCCCAAGAGGAAAAAATATTTCAGGAAGTACTTCAATCACTACCTAAAAAAGGGAAAAAAACTATGCTTGAACTAGGTTCATACTGGTGTTTTTATACCATGTGGTTTTTACAAAAATTTCCGGAATCAGATTGTTATATGGTAGAGCCAGTACGAGAAAATCTTTTTTATGGAAAAAAGAATTTAAAATTGAATGGGATGGAAGGTACTTTTATTCACGCAGGAATTGGTCAAAAAAATAATCCTACTAACAATGTATTAACTGTAGATCATATTTGTGAAAAAAATGGAATCGAGTTTTTAGATTTGTTACATTCAGATATTCAAGGATTTGAATTAGAAATGCTACATGGGAGTCAACGAATGCTTTCTGAAAAACGAGTAGGATATGCTTTTATTTCGACGCATTCCAATGAACTGCATTATGAATGTAAAAAATTATTGGAAGAGAAATATGGTTTTATCACTTTGGCTAGTGCCGATTTAGAAGAGACTTATAGTTGGGATGGTGTTGTAGTTATGAAATCACCAAACTATCCAGGAATAGATAAAGTAGAAATTTCAAAAAAACAAAAAAATAAAAAATAGTGGCTGGCTTAAGAACAACTTTAGCAAGAATAAAGCGAAGTCTTTTAAAAAAAGCTTTTATCAAAGATAAAAAAATGCCAGCTTTTTGGATGGATCAAATGCTTGGGGATAAATCTATTTTTTTAGTCCAAATAGGTTCGAATGATGGAAAAACGGGAGACCCACTTTTTTCGATTTTACAAAAGAATAAAAACTGGAAGGCACTCTTTGTTGAACCTATTCCCCAAGCTTTTGAAAAACTAAAAAACAACTACCCAGACACAAAAAGATTTCGATTTGAAAATGTAGCAGTTAATGAAGGACAAAAAATGACTTTTTACTCTGTCGATTCTGCTGCAAAAAAATCATTGCCTGATTTGCCTTATTGGTTTAATCAGTTAGGATCTTTTGATAAGCAACACATTTTAAAGCATCTTGATGGAGCATTGGAGCCATTTATTCGTGCTCAAGAATTGGAAGGAGTCAGCTTAAAAACACTTTTCGAAAGAAATCAAATTACTTCTATATCAGTTTTGCATATTGACAGCGAAGGATATGATTGGAAAATTTTATCGCAATTTGATTTAGAAAAATATGAACCCAAATTTATTCTTTTTGAACACAATCATCTTTCAGAAGAAGAAAGAAATGCAGCAATAAATTTCCTTCAGGAAAAATATGTTTTATTTCAATTAGGGATTGATATACTTGCAGTTTGTAAAAAAAATGGAGAGAAAAAGATAAGCGAGATGGAAAAGCATTTCGGAAAAAGACTAAAATAATACTAAATGGAAAAACTGCTAACTAATTTATTAATAATTAACTTGTCAGGATATGTTTAAACGCTACATAATTAATATCCTATTGATGGGGTTTTCTGTATTGGTTACTTTAGGAGCCTTGGAATTGTTTGCTTGTTTTTTTTATGAAGACCAAGCGTTAAACTATTACGACCACAGAGTTTCTCAACCAGAGCCATATCAGAACTCTAATTATTTCTCTGAAGCATTTATTCGAGCATCAACTATCGAGCATCCTGTCAAATGGAACATAGATGAAAATACTCGAGTTATGTTTCCAAGTAATTGTGAAGGAGAATTCTTTAATGTAAAAAATAACTTACGAGTTACGACAAACGCACCAGACAGTTTTAGTCGTTCAATTCACTTATTTGGAGGATCCACTATTTATAACTTAGAAGTTCCCGATCAATATACCGTAGGAAGTTATCTTCAAAGAACTCTAAATAATGAATTTCCAAATCAATATAAAGTTCATAATTATGGTGCTATATCCATTAATACTGCTCAACAATTAGCGCGATTAAAAACAGTTAATTTAAATCCAAATGATATTGTTGTTTTTTATGGTGGGGTTAACGATGGATTACTTTTTACAACGGGCAGAGTAGATGGATATCTCATCGGAGAGCAACAAGTAGTTTTTGAAAAGGATGAACTGAATCTTATTCAAAAATTGCGATTCAAAATTTATCGTAAATTTCATCAAGAATCCAGATTTGTAGAAAAGTTTCTTAATCCATTTACTTACCAAGTTCCACAACATTTAAATGATTCATTGCGAGTCAAGGATATGCAGTCTGAATTATTTAACTCCTACAAAGGTCACGTTACATCTGCAGATTCAATTAGTCGAACTCAGAAAGCTGAGTTTTATAATTTTCTTCAACCTCATATTTATACTCGTAAAAAGCTAACTTCTTATGAAGAGGAATTAATTAAAAATAGATATCTAATTGCTCAATCTTGGCTTATTTCTTTAAAACTTAGTTACGAGGTATTGCCCCAAGCCCTCATTGAATTGGAACAGTTGGGTATTGCTTGTAAAGATTTAAGAAAAATTCTTGATAACTCTATTGATAGTCATTATTTGGATTCATGTCATATTACGGAAAAAGGAAATGAAATTGTTGCAACCTCAATTTTTAACTTTATATTCAAAACAGATTAGAATAATATGATCATCATACGCTTAAAAGGAGGCATGGGGAATCAAATGTTTCAATACGCATTTGGGAAAAATTTAGCAAAAAAACTAGGCACCGAAATGCGGATGGACTTACATTCATTATTGGATCGCAGCAAAGGCGATTTCGTTTATCGAGATTATGATTTACCAATTTTTAATGTAGAACATAATTTGATAATGAATCCCAATTTTCTTCGAATGATTTATCGTCCAAAAATTTCAGTAGTCACTAGAATGGTTCGAAACTATATCAATCGAGGAATGAATTATCTAAAAGAAAATAATTTCCACTTTGACCCCAGCTTAGTTAATCACCCTGAGGATAATACAATTTACGAGGGATGGTATCAAAGTTTCCGATATTTTGAAGGAATTGAAAATGAACTAAGAAAAGATTTTACTTTTAAAAATGGTATTTCATCAGAGTCTCAAAATGTTTTTCAAAAAATAAAAAACAGCAATTCCGTTTGCTTAAATGTACGGAGAACTGATTTTTTGAAAGTAGATAATTTGAATACCACGAGCAAAGATTATTTTTTGAAAGCAGCTAAATTTATGGCTGAAAAAATTGATCACCCTCACTTCTTTGTCTTTTCTGATGACATAGAATGGTGCCGTGAACATATTGTTACAGGTTATCCAACAGAAGTAATTGGGCATGAACACAAGGGCGAACGGTTTGGGAATTATATGCAGTTGATGATTGCCTGCAAGCATTATATCATTCCTAATAGTTCATTCGCATGGTGGGCTGTTTGGCTGAATGAGCATAAATATAAAATAGTAGTAGCTCCAAAAAATTGGTTTACTGATACCTCTTTAGATACTTCGGATTTAGTACCCAAAGAATGGATGAGAATCTGAAAGCTATGGTTAAGTTAAAATGTTTGATATAAAATTAGTTTTAATAAATAATTATACCCTAATAAAAAATGAAAAAACTCCTCGTAACCGGCTCGTCCGGATTGATTGGTTCAGAAGTAGTTCGTTATTTTGATCGCTTAGGTTGGAAAATCTATGGTGTAGATAATAATATGCGCGCAGATTTTTTTGGTGTACGTGGAGACACTCGTTGGGTCCAGCAAAAACTTATAGATGAGTGCCAAAACTTTGAACATGTTGAGTTAGATATTCGAAACAGAGCACAAGTATTAGCCTTATTTGAAAAAATAAAACCAGACTATATTTGCCATACCGCAGCGCAACCAAGTCATGACTTGGCAGCGAGTCGGCCTTTTGATGATTTTGATGTGAATGCAGTTGGGACGCTAAATTTGTTGGAATCTGCACGGCAGTTTTGTCCCGAGTCGCCTTTCGTGCATATGAGTACCAATAAAGTTTATGGTGATGGTCCCAATTTTTTAAACCTAAAAGAAAATGATACTCGGTTTGACTTTACAGATGAAAAATACTTTGATGGGATCAAAGAAACTTTCTCTATCGATCAATGCAAACATTCCCTTTTTGGTGCTTCCAAAGTGGCCGCTGATGTGATGGTGCAAGAGTACGGCCGATATTTTAATATGCCCACTTGCGCCTTACGTGGAGGATGCTTGACTGGGCCCAATCATTCGGGAGTCGAGTTACATGGGTTTCTGAGTTATCTAATTAGAGTCAATTTGACTGGCGGAGAATACACTATATTTGGCTATAAAGGGAAACAGGTCAGAGACAATATTCACTCTTACGATGTAGCTCGGTTTATTGATGCATTTTTCAAAAACCCAAGGATGGGAGAGGTGTACAATATTGGAGGTGGCCGAGATAATTCTACTTCTATTTTGGAAGCATTCCAAAGAATAGAAAATATAAGTGGTAAAAAAATGAAGTACAAGTATAGTGATGAAAATAGGATAGGGGATCACATTTGCTACATTTCTGATTTGTCGAAAATGAAATCACATTACCCTGAATGGGATATTACAAAATCGCTGCAAAATGTATTTGAAGAGATTGCGGAGAGTTGGGATAAAAGATTAGTTTCATCATGAAAATATTATTGGTCAGTTGGAGTACATTGCCCAACAAAGGAGGCTCAAGTATTATCGTTGAAAATTTAGCAAAAAATTTTAGCGATAAAGAAATGATCGTATTGGGGAGTCGCCAATGGAAGCAAAATACTCATGTAGATCGACCAAAAGGCATCTCTAAATTTATTTACTTTTTTAGTGAATTGTATTTTTTTGGGCGAGGTTACCGCTACTTTATTTGGTTTAGAAAATGGCGATTTCAACCACTCATCGAACAGATAAAAAAAATCATTCGGGAAGAAAAAATTACTCACGTTATTGGTGTTTATCCAAATCCATTTTACTGCCATGCTGCCTGCATCGCAGCTCGGGAAATGAAGGTGCCTTTCAGCTCTTATTTTCATAATACCTACATCGAAAATGTCGCGATTACTGATCCTAAAGCACCCGCTATTCAAGCTGAAATTTTTGAAAACTCTGAGCATGTTTTTGTGATGAGTAAAGGCATGCAACGTTTCTATGAAGAGAAATATAAATTAAAAAAATTTGTGCCATTAGTACATACTTTCAATGAATTTCGTGAAGCATCAACATTGACTGGCATTCCTGGTGAGAATAAATCACATTATAAATTAGTAGCGATTGGTAATTTTAACGAATCCAATTTGGATGCTACGCGACGACTCATCGCGGCAATAAAAGATCATCCAAAATATAGTTTAAGCCTTTTTACTCATGTCCCAAAAGTACTATTAAAAAATAGAGGAATAGATACTGAACATATTGATTATCAAGGATTTGTGAGTCCTGATGAAGTTCATGAAAAACTACAAGATTACGATATTTGTGTACTCACGCATGGATTTTCAGGTGGTTATGGAGAGGTAGAATATAAAACAATTTTTCCTACTCGAACCATTCCTTTTTTACTTTCTGGAAAACCAATTTTTGCGCATTCCCCAAAAGGATCTTTTCTAAATGATTTTATCTTAGAAAATAAATGCGCAGAATTAGTGGATGAAAAAGATACTGATGCTATCTTAAAAGGACTTGAAAAAATTGCCAATAATAAATCCTACCAAACTGAATTAGTCCACTCCAGCAAAAAAACAGCGGAGCTTTTTTATGGTAAAAAAGTAGTGCAACAGTTAAAAGCTACATTAAGTCAACCTCAAAAAAAACAAGTATGAGATTGGTTTACAAAAGTTGGTTTTACAAAGCCTTAGCAGTATGTAGATATATTGTTACAAGAATTTATTATCGAGGCAAATTCCAATGTCCGAGTCTTTCTATGATTGGAAAAAATTGTGGCATCCACATTCTTTCGAAAGGCAAAATTATTTGTAAAGAGCGAATTATAGTTGATGATCATGTGATGCTTTTTGCCAAAGGAGAATTAAAGATCGGGAAGCGTTTTGGTATCAATCAATTTTCAAGAATAGTCGCACATGAAAAAATAGAAATTGGCGATCACGTCACTATTGGACAAATGGTCAGCATCCTCGACCACGATCATAATTATGAAAAAATAGAAGGAAATCTCACTTTGAACGGATACAAAACAAGTCCAATAAAGTTAGGAGATAATATTTGGATCGGAGACAAATGTACCATCCTTAAAGGAGTGACCATCGGAGACAATGTGGTCGTTGGGGCCAACACTTTAGTGCATAAAGATGTTCCTTCAAATGTAGTCATCGGAGGGAATCCATTTAAAATATTAAAAGAAATTTAAATCATTGTTATTGGATCAAAAATGAAAAACTAAGATTTCGATTTTAGAACTGGCCTTATTTTTTTTAGGAAAATGAACGTAAAAAGGCGTTAAGAACAGTTTGGTGTTTGAGACCGATTTAGAAAATCTTAACGAGGAACGAGTTTTAGATTTTCTTAGTCGGGGGAGTTTCAAACTGTTTAGCCTTTTTGCTTTCATTTTCCGTTAAGAAAAGAATACAGCCTTGATTTTTTTTATGCCGCCATATCCAGTCGGTATGGCTTACCTATTTTTGATCAAGCAAAAAAAGTAAGGAAATGGGAACAAACAATATTCAATTTTTCAAAATTCATCATTAAATAATGTGTGGAATCGTAGGTATCATTGATTGGAAAAATACTCTCCCGAAAACAGAACGGGAAGAGTTAGTCCTTGCGATGAACCAAGCGATTTTTCACCGAGGGCCTGATGCGGAAGGGAATTTTTCTCATCAAAATACTAGCCTTGCTATGCGTCGCCTTGCCATTATCGACGAAGCAGGAGGGGATCAACCTATCTTCAATGAGTCGCGTGATATTTGTGTATTTTTCAATGGAGAAATTTATAACTTTTTATCTCTAAAAAAATCACTCGTAAAAAAAGGGCATCAGTTTTCGACCAATTCCGATACAGAGGTGTTGGTGCATCTTTACGAAGAATACGGAGAAGCAATGTTAGAAAAATTGCAAGGCATGTTTGCTTTTTGCATTTATGATTTGAAAAAAAATCAATTCCTCTTGGCTAGAGATCGTTTCGGAGAAAAACCACTTTATTATCATTTTCAAAAAGGCGTCTTTTCTTTTGCCAGCGAAATAAAATCTTTATTAGAAAATCAACACATTGAGCGAAAATTAAATCGTACTGCATTACCTTATTATTTTCGCACTTCTTTAGTCCCTGAACCAATTACTTTATTGCGAAATGTTCAGAGTCTTCCAGCAGGGCATTTTATTTTTATGTCTGAAAATAGCTTTCAAACAAAAGCTTATTTTTCTCCGAGTTATGAAAAAAATATTTCTCTCCAATCTGAGGAAGAAGCCATAGAATATATCACTCCGTATCTTAAGCAAGCCGTCCAAAGACAAATGGTAAGTGATGTTCCTATCGGCGCATTTCTTTCAGGTGGAATTGATTCCAGTTCTGTCGTGGCATTATTGCAGCAGCAGAGTGATCAAAAAGTGAAAACGTTTAATGTACGATTCGAGGACCAAGCATACGATGAAAGCGCGATCGCCAAAAAGGTGGCGGAACATTGTGGAACAGATCATCACGAAATATTTATTCCCAATGTAGATTTTGATGAATCTATTTTTTGGAAAATAGTCGATCATGTTGGTTTACCTTTTCGAGATACTTCAGCGATTCCCTCTTATCTAGTTTCCAAAGAAATTTCACAACACGTCAAAGTGGCGTTATCAGGTGATGGTGGCGATGAATTATTTGGCGGATATGATCTTTTTCAATGGTATCAAAAAATGGTACGACTCAAGCAAGTGCCTCTTCCAATTCGTTCGCTAGCCAACCAAAGTTTGGCCATTGCACAACATACCCCTGGCCTTAGTTCAGTTTCTCTGATTAGAAAAATAAAAAGAGGGGTCAATACTTCCATGGCAGATTTAGATGAAATCCCCATTGCTTTAAATGAGTTATTTTCTTTAAAACAAATCAAAAATATTTTTGGAAACGAATTTCATAACAATACATTTACAAATAATGATCCTTATTCATTATTGAAAAATTATCCAAAAGAATTTAGCAGTTGGTCACCGTTAAGAAAAATTATGTATTATCGATTACAACATACTTTACCTTCCAATATGTTAATCAAAGTGGATCGCATGAGTATGGCTAATTCATTAGAAGTAAGAGCACCTTTTTTGGATAGTGATTTGTTCAACGCATCCGTACAATTGCCTGATAACCTGTTAGTTAAAGATGGTAAAGGAAAATATCTATTACGAAAAATAATGCAACCACATTTACCCAAAGCAGTTTTTGAACATCCAAAAATGGGGTTTAGCATTCCATTATATAAGTATCAAAATAAAGCATTCAAAGAACTAGCCGAACGGTTATTATTTGAGGAAAATCCAATGCCCGATTTGATACCCAAAAAAGAATTAGAGAAAATTTATCAAAAAGGAATTTCCCTAAAAAAAGATAATGCGAAAGAAAGTGTTTTCCAATCTGCTCATCAACTATGGATGATGATGATGCTTTTTGGATGGATTAAAAGATTTAAAATTAAACAGTAGGTTTTATCAAACAAAACATTCACATATTACTCATCGGGCCAGTCACCAACGTAGAAGCCAACCTCATCGGAGGTGCAACGATTTCTTTTGGCTACCTCATTAATTATTTACGAGAAGCAAAAGAATCATTTACTTTGGTCAATACGCAATATTTTCCAACAGGAAAAAAACGATGGTTAAACCCTTTTTATGTATTGCTAAAAGTGATCTTAAATGTTTTTAAAGCTGATGTAATTTTTCTTAATAGTAGTGATAAAGGCATCAAATTTCTTTCACCTATTTTATATGTCATTGCGAAAATTTTTCGATTGAAATTTGTAGTGCGACCTTTTGGTGGAGACTTTAAAAATTATACTGAAGAGTTTAGTCCATTGAAAAAATGGATCCTCAATAAAACTACTTTACAAGCTGATTTAGTTTTTTTACAAACGAAAGAATTGATGCAGTTTTATCAAAATAAAAATATCAAAACGCTTCAGCTACCAACTTCAAGAGATACCCCTTCCATAGTGAGAGGTAATCGAAATTTTAAAAAACGATTTATCTATCTTGGATTTGTCAATCAATCCAAAGGAATTGATCATTTATTGGAGGCGGCAAAATTATTAGATGATTCCTATACCATTCATATTTACGGCCCGATTCGGGAAAATTATGAATCGTCTCAAGAGAAACAGTTTCAGGAAAAATTTGATGAACAAAAAGGAATTTATCAAGGCGTTTTACAAAAAGAAAAAGTGTTGGATACTTTGCGTGAATATGATGTTTTAATTTTGCCAACTTTTTACCAAGGAGAAGGTTACCCTGGAGTGATTATCGAAGCTTATAGTTTAGGCTTGCCAGTCATCACTACCAAGTGGAAAGCTATTCCTGAAATTGTGAAAGATGGAGAAACAGGGTTACTCATTGAACCTCGTTCGACAAAAGCATTGATAGATGCGATACAAATTTTTAATCAAAACAATTATCATTTTTTCTCCGAAAATGCTCAAACTCACTTTAAAAAAACTTTCAGTACCCAACAAGTAACTGGAAATGCAGTAGCTGCAATTAAGGCACTTTTTTAATTTTTAAAATTTCTTTTACAAAAAAAATATGCAACATATAATAATTACAGGCGGTGCAGGATTTATCGGAAGCTCATTAGCCGATCAACTGATCTCCGAAGGACACCAAGTAACGGCGATTGATAACTATGATCCTTTTTATGATAAAGCAATCAAGGAGAGAAATATAGCTTCATTAAGAGCTCATCCTAATTTCAAGATATTAGAATTAGATATCAATGATTTGGACGCGATGCGAACTCAACTTTCAGACCAGTATGATGCAATAGTTCATGTGGCGGCAAAAGCTGGAGTTCATGCCTCCATCAAAACCCCGATCGCTTGCCAGCAAGCTAACGTGATGGGAACGCAGCATATGCTTGAAATTGCCAAAGAAAAAGGAATTAAACAATTCGTTTTCGCCTCGTCGAGTAGTGTCTATGGTGTGAATCCAGACGTACCCTGGAAGGAAACGGACCAAAATATGATGCCCATCAGTCCTTATGCCAGCAGTAAATTATCATGTGAATTACTCGGGCATGTCTATACTAATTTGTACGGAATCCGCTTCATTGCTTTACGTTTCTTTACGGTGTATGGCCCTCGACAACGACCTGATTTAGCCATTCATAAGTTTGCAAAAATGATCCTAAATCATGAACCCATTACGATGTATGGCGATGGAAGTTCGAGAAGAGATTATACTTTTATCGACGACATTTTAGTTGGTGTGCGAGCAGCGATTGATTACACGGCAACAGATTTTGAGATTATCAACTTGGGAAATCATCGTACCGTTTCTCTAAAAGAAATGATTAATACGATAGAAGATGTATTTGAAGAAAAGGCAATTATCAAACAACTTCCGATGCAACCCGGAGATGTTCCGCAGACTTATGCAGATATCTCGAAAGCAGAACGTCTCTTGAATTATCATCCACAGATGACTTTTCGAGAGGGGATTGAGCGATTTAAAAAATGGATGGTGATGGACAAAATGGAGAAAAAATGAAAGGAAAAATCTTCTTTATTGTAGGTGTTCAAAGATCCGGAACTACCTTGTTACAAAAACTATTGAGCAAGCATCCGGAGGTTCTAATGGAAAAGCGATCTATTGCTTTTCGCATCATTACCTGCTTTAAGAACTTGTATGATTTATTACCATTCAATGTTCAGCATAATGAAAAAGAAATCCTACAATGGTTAATTGAAAATGATGAAAAAGGGCGATTAGCCAAGTTACTTGATTTTCAAAATATCCATCAATATGAAGATATTCGAGCATTAATAAAACAATCTATTTACAAAAAGATAGATCAAAATGGAAAAAAAATATGGGGCGATAAATCACCTAATTTGCAACATTATATTAATGATTTGATGTTGCTAATTCCTGAGGCAAAAATTTTACATATAGTTAGAGATGGTCGTGCCAATGCTTACAGCATGTCCTCTCGGTCCTATAAAAATTTAGAGTTAAGTGCTCAAGAATGGGTAGATGGAAATATTTTTGGCTTAGTCAATCAAAATATTTTAGGAAATAAAAATTATAAAATACTTTTATATGAAAACTTATTAATCGACCCTGAAAGAGAATTAAAGTCTGTCTGTGATTTTTTGGAAATTCCCTATTCAGCAACTATGCTTGATTTATCAGATAATAAAATAGCTGAGGAAAAACGCTATGTAAAAAGTTTTTTTGATACTTCGAAGATTGATAATTGGAAGCAACAAATTTCTCAAAAAGATCTTAAAAAAGTAGAATCCATCCAAGGAACATTATTAGAAAAGTTAGACTATAAATTGACA
>CAYGRM010000009.1:0-30886 GCA_964352225.1 uncultured Saprospiraceae bacterium
TAATAATAATAATATAGAAAACAAAACTTTAATATAAGAAAACAGAATACAAGAAAAATATCTCAACAAAACTCCTTAAATTTTATTTACTATTTCCACCGCAAAACGACTCTCCGAATCGTTACCTTCTCAATAATTTTTTCTCAAAAAATTTAAGTTCTAATAAATAATTTTCATTGCTTATTTTCGCACTATTATTTTACAAAAATGTTTTTTGCTAAACATTTTTGGCTGGCAGCAAAAGCGACCAGCTACTAAACAAAAACATTTGAGCAACGAATCTTTTCACCCAATCCAATCTTCTGGAACTTACGCCTCGGTCATCTTGCCGATAGCCGTTCCTAAACCTTATACTTATTTCATTCCAAGTGAGATGATTCAAGTCGTCCAACCTGGAATGCGAGTGGAAGTGCAATTGGGAAAAAAGAAATTATACTCTGCGCTAGTCTACGAAATTCTCGAGCATCCTGAGGAAGGAACCAAACCAAAACCCATCCTTTCCATGATCGACCAAGTTCCCATCATTGATGATATTCAGTTAAAATTATGGACTTGGATGGCGCAATATTATTGTTGTAGCCTCGGAGAAGTAATGCTTGCCGCACTTCCGGCAGGACTCAAAATGAGTAGCGAAACTAAAATCATCATCAGCCCATTTTTCAGCGAAGATTATTCGATGTTGGAAGACAAAGAATATTTGATTGCAGAAGCATTACGCAATCGACATGAACTGACCGTCGATGATGTACAAAAAATTTTGGGGCAAAAAACCGTTTTCCCATTATTATATCGCTTACTCGAAAAGAAAATAATTTATCTTCAAGAAGAACTCAAAGAAAAATATCAACCGAAGAAAATCGGTTGTGTTCGCTTGCAAGAACCTTACGCAACTGAACCAATTCTGCTGGAAGAAGCCTTCGAACTTACCGCTCGATCTCAAAAACAAACGGATGCACTTTTATCCTTTGTACAAATTTATAAAACGCAACAGTTCGTTCGAAAACAAGATTTATACAAAATGGCTGGCGTCGATTCTACGGTTTTAAATGCCTTGGAAAAGAAAGGAATTTTCGAATTATACGATCGAGAAATTAGTCGCGTCGGGAAATACGAGGATGTTATCGTTGACAAATTTGACTTGACTAAAAATCAAATTATCGCACTCGCTTCTATCAAAGATATTTATCAAAAGAAAAACACCATCCTCCTCCATGGAGTGACTGGAAGTGGAAAAACTAGAATCTACATCGAACTCATCGAAGAGGCAATCAAAAAAGGAGAACAAGTTTTATATTTGCTTCCTGAGATTGCATTGACCACTCAAATTGTGGCTCGATTACAAAAGATTTTTGGCGACGACATTGTTGTTTATCATTCTCGGATGACGAATAATGAACGAGTGGATTTATGGAAAGAAGTATTGAAAAATAAACCAATTGTGCTCGGTGCTCGATCGGCACTTTTTTTACCATTCCGTAATTTAAAACTCATCATCGTCGATGAGGAGCACGACACTTCATTCAAACAACATGACCCTGCCCCTCGATATAATGCACGCGATACCGCTATCTTTTTAGCCCATTTATATTCTGCAAAAGTATTGTTAGGAACTGCCACGCCTTCCCTTGAAACTTATCAAAATACGAAGGAAGGAAAATATGGTTTGGTGGAAATGAACGAACGCTACGGTGGAATTCAAATGCCGGAAGTGGTCATCGTCGATGTGGCTGACGAAACCAAAAAGAAAAAGATGTCTTCGCATTTCACTTCTGTTTTGCTCAAAGAGTTGACCGAAGCATTGCAGCGTGGTGAGCAAGCGATTCTTTTTCAAAATCGAAGAGGCTACGCTCCTACCCTTCGCTGCACGACTTGCGACTGGGTGCAACAATGTAAAAATTGCGATGTCAGTTTGACTTATCACAAAGCATTCAATAATCTGCGTTGTCATTATTGTGGTTTTCAACAAAAACTGCCAGAGGAATGTCCTGCCTGCGGAGATCGAAATTTGACGATCAGAGGTTTTGGAACGGAGAAAATTGAAGACGAATTACAAATCTATTTGCCAGATGCCAAGATCACTCGAATGGATTATGACACGGTGCGAAGCAAACATGCGCTGGCAACGATCATCAATGATTTTGAAGAAAAAAGAATTGACGTCCTAGTGGGTACGCAAATGGTAACGAAGGGTTTGGACTTTGATAATGTGGGAGTCGTTGGCGTTTTGAGTGCAGATCAATTAATGTCATTTCCCGATTTTAGATCGACAGAAAGAGGCTTTCAATTGATGACTCAAGTGAGTGGTCGAGCTGGCCGAAAGAAGAAAAGAGGGAAAGTAATTATTCAAGCATTCAATGTGGCACATCCTGTTTTGGGTGAGGTGATTAAAAATGATTATCAACGATTTTTTGAAAGAGAAGTCGAAGAACGAAAACTTTTTTCCTATCCTCCTTTCCAACGACTAATAAAAATAACCCTCAAACATAAAGACCCTCGACTACTCAACGAAGGCACTAAAATCTTTGCAAAAATCCTAAAAGATAAATTAGGTTATCGAATGATCGGCCCAGCAGTTCCTGGTATTCCAAGAGTGCGAGGACAATTTCTATTAGAGATTTATTTAAAAATGGAAAAAGATAACCAATGGCTCGTATATGCCAAACGGCTGGTCATCGAAGCAAAATATTATTTGCAAAAACAGAAAGGATTTTCTGGGATTCGGGTGAATGTGGATGTGGATCCGAATTGATCGAAACACTCAAATGTTAAATTATTAATATATTTAATTTAAGTTTTATAACTTAGTAATCTATCTCACTATGATAAATTTACTTAAGTTATGAATAAAGAAATCAACAATCTATCCAAAAAAATCCTCCTATTCTCCTTTCTCAATTTAGTTTCCTTTTCCATTTCTGCTCAACCTACTTATCAAAAATTATTTAGTAATGATACAACATCGTACATGCTTAAAGATATTACTCCTACCTCTGATGGAGATTATTTATTGTCAGGTTCCAATACTAATTCTACCTCATTTTACAATCCTTTTTTACTCAAAATCAATCCTACGGGAGAAGTTATTTATACCAAAAAATTATCTTTATTTTCAAGTCATGATACTATTGCAAATTATGCAATAATTCCTTTGGAAAATAGAGGATATGCTTTAGCTGGTTCTGCTATTGGATTTCTACAATATGTTAATGGTGCTGGGTTTCGAGATATTCTTTATACCTGTACCTTGAACGAAAATGAAGAATATGTAGGTGCAAGAGTTTATAATCATAATGGAGTGATTTTCTAATTTGGATGCTTTTTCTTTTAAAGCAAGATTAGATGGGGATAATAATTTAGCTAATACTCGGACTTCGCCACAAACATCAAGTTTTCCGACTCAAATAGGAATCCTCCGTTTAGACGAAAATTTTTCAAGTGGCTGCAATGATTATGATGCTACTAATGATTTCTCTTTGACCACTATTTCTAATTGGACTTTGGAAGATAAAGACTTTACTAATGCTTCTATTTGTGAGTCTTTTGATTTTGAGGAAGTTATTCAAGATTATCCTATTTCAATTATCACCATCTGCGAAAGCGAACTCCAAGCTAATTTTTTATTAGAAAATATTTACCCAGATATTCCCATTACTCTTAACAATCAATCTGCTGGCCCGATCAATTTTAGAGAATGGAATTTTAATCATGGTCAATTTATTTCCAATGAAAAAAAATCGACATATACACTTACAGAACCTAGCTTTTTTTCCATGCAATTAGTCGTTTCTGATGGTTGTCGTATGGATACTATTTTCAAGAAATCGAAGTGGATGATGAACCTTGCACCTGCAATGCCATTTTCCCCAACACCTTCACGCCCGACCAAGATGGCTTAAATGATTTTTTACACCCGATCATCGACTTTGATTATCAGATTGAAAATTATAATTTGATGCTCTTTAATCGTTGGGGACAACTCATTTTTAAAACGGAAAATTTGGAAGAAAAATGGGATGGGACTTTTAATGGCAAACCTGTGCCGACTGATGTTTTAGTTTTTAAAGTGCAATATGATGTGATAGATTGGAATGGAATTTTGATTCGACAGACGAAGGAATCTGGTGATGTGACTTTGATTCGGTGAAGCAGCTTTGCGAACTCTGTGAGAGGGCTTTTGAGAAAAGCTGGAGTTCATAAAGCGAGTTATTTTCAAATACAAAATCGCTTTAAATAAACTTATTCTGCTCCTAGCCAACTCACGATTTACTCAAAACTAGATAGCAATTCCCAGCCAATTAGGATCATTAGAATAATATTTTTCCTTTGAAATAAATTTAATACCACAATTAACAAATTGTATAAAAATTGGCTTAATCAACTATAAACCAACTAAAATTTTTATTTTATAAAAATATTTAATACATTAATTGGATTATTTAATATAATTTTCAATAACCCGTTTGTTTTTTACAAACCAAAAAACCACCCTTATTATGAAAAAATTATCACTTTTAGCTTTAGCTATTTGTCTAGCGCTGAGCTTACAAGCAGAACTTCACTACACTAGTTATGGTCCAAATGGTTGGCACATCGGAATAAACGAAAATGTTGTCGTCGATATCGATAATGACGGAGTCAATGATTTTTATGTCAATGCTTGGTATAATGAATTAGGATTTGTTCCAATTTTTGGAAAAGGATGTTTCTCCAGTCCTAGTGGGAGCGCTACTACTGTTTTTGGTGCTCGTGAATTAACCATCCACCAGGCAGGTGACATTTTAGATGCTTCGGTTAATACATTTGATTTTATTGACGATGATCGAGGATCTGGATACTCCGCCAATACGAATCAATTAGCTGATGGTTGGGAAGATGGAGAAGATCACTATGTAGCATTTTTTATTTTTACAAGTGGTCGATTTGGCTGGATGAGAGTAGAAATGGATATTACTAATCAAAAACTAGTCATCAAGGAAATGGCTTATGATACTGAATACTATGGCACTATCGAAATAGGTTATACTGGGCAAGCGGTGACTATTCCAACTATTAAAACCAAGGAGACGAATAGCAATTGGGAAGTACCAGTAGCCAATGAAGAGATTGAAAAAGAAGTGCAAAAATTATCTATTTTCCCTAACCCTGCTGTCGAAAACGTGAATCTCCATTTCGATTACCAAGGTACAAAACGACTTTCTATCGTAGTAATCAATAGTGTGGGGAAAGAAGTTTACAGAAATGACAATAATATCATCACGGGCACAGTCAACCTCGAAATTTCTACTTCAACCTGGAATACTGGAATTTATTTTATCCAATTCCAGAGTGATAAAGAAATCAAAACCGAAAGACTTACTGTGGCGAAATAACTAATTAATTTTACTCGTAAAAAAGAAAAGAGGTTCTTCCAAAAATAATTGGAAGAACCTCTTTTTTTGTCATTGGAAAAAGAATAGATTTGTTTCTTTTTTTAATACTTAGACTTTATTCTAAGGATTTTTGTAAAGTCTACTATGTAAAACGAATTATGTTAAAAAAATCTTCTCCCGAAATCATTTCCTTAGTTGAATACTATAAAAAAAGGTTAAGCAAAATTGAGCCTGTTTTTTCAGAGAAAAAAAATGGAATCGAGCAAACTATTGACTTCCTTTCGCCAGAACTCAAAAAAGATAACCACCCTCGGATTTTTTATCATGGAAAAAAAACGGAT
This sequence comes from uncultured Saprospiraceae bacterium, assembly GCA_964352225.1. Taxonomy (GTDB): domain Bacteria; phylum Bacteroidota; class Bacteroidia; order Chitinophagales; family Saprospiraceae; genus CAJQQY01. The sequence goes on from CAYGRM010000009.1 coordinate 5,711, forward strand.
GACATAATTATTTTGACACATGGTCTTTCCGACTCCCCTTATTATGTAAAAGATATTGGTAGAAAATTTTACAAAGCAGGTTGCAACGTCATTCTCACCTTGCTTCCAGGTCATGGACGCATGGAAATTGGTGGAAAAATGGAAGAAGAAAAACTAAAAAGAAAATGGAGAAAAGAAGTTGATGTCGCAGTCGATGCTGCCCTAACTTTAGGGAAAAGAATTTCGCTAGGTGGCTTTTCCACCGGAGCATGCTTGAGTTTAAATAAAGCGCTGCGAGATCCCAAATTGATTTCGGGAGGATTATTTCTTTTTTCTGCAGCTTTGGACCTCGGATATATTGCACATGGAACCAATTATTTCCCATTCGCACATACGATTGCTCGATACACCGATGGCAGCTTAAAATCAATTGGATCAAATCCATACCGTTATCCTTATTTGAATAATGCTGCAGGACTTGAGGTCGTCAGATTAATTGATGAAACTTGGAAGCGAATGGCTGATAAAAAAATAGATCAACCCGTTTTTATTGCGCACTCGGTTCATGATGTTCGAGTCAGTTTTGGAGGAATTCAAACCTTTATGACTGCGCACGTCAAGCGCGGATTCATCTTTTTAATTTCTGAAAATATCGCCCATTCGCAGTTAGTTTTGAAAAAACCTATTCCACTTGACCTTACCCAAGAACATGGAGTAAGGGACACACCTCCTGCCAATCCAAAATTTAATTGGATGATGGAAAATGCAATTCGGTATTTTCAAGATGAAGTGGTGAAAATGAAAAAAAACTGATCCAATCACTTTATATTTAGTGAAAAGAATATCTTTACATAAAATAGAGATTAGACTCTATTTTTTCAAAAGGGGAATTAGCTCAGTTGGCTAGAGCGTTTGACTGGCAGTCAAGAGGTCAGGGGTTCGACTCCCCTATTCTCCACCAAAAAATCACAATCGACTGATAATCAATCAGTTACGAGTTTTAATTTTTAAAAAATGCATTTGAGCCAATTCTTGCGTTTTCTCTTAAACTCTTTCCATTGGAACAATACTAAAATACTAAACCATTCAAACTTGCTAGACTATATAATGCCAACGGGGACATTAATTCTAGATGGTATATTGTCTTTTATGTTTGGGATAAAAAAATCCAAAGTTAGTTGCCAACTTTGGATTTTATTTTCAAATTATAATTTTTATACGTTGTTTAGCTTTTACTCGGATCATCACAAGTATTATCAAGCACTTTTTCCACATCAAGCACTAATTTTCGAATGATCGATTCTCCTTCACTATCTTCTAGAAGCGCCACTAAAATGTATTTTCGATCAGGTCCCCAAACCAATGCAGAATCAGAATGAAAATTACGCCATGACCCTGATTTTCTAAACACTCTTGCCTCAGGAGCTATTCTATCTAAAGTGTTCACAAATTTGTGATGCAATTTAGGGTCAGCCATGATATTTAGCATCTGCTGGGAACGATCCGAACAAACTAATTGACCATGAGCCAACAAGTAATAAAATCGGCTCACTTGTTCAACCGTTGCACCATGACTCAATCCATTCATTGGATCAGGAAGTCGTTTGCCTGCTGCAGCATATCTTTTTCCTACCCATAATCCTCCACCATGATCTTTGTCATACAATTCATATTTTGGATCCATCAAAACACTTTTAATCTTATCAAAGCCAATCCGATCAATCATCCTAGTTGTAGCTTGATTATTTGATTTTGCAATCATCAATCTCATGTCTTTTTTGACTTCAGCTGTCTCTTGTAGTTCTCCTTTTTCAAGGGCATCCATGGAAGCAAGCAGCACAGCAATTTTAGGAAGGCTTGCTGCATACATCATGTTGCTTCCATTAACTTGAGCAAATTTGACATTTTTCAAATCACGTAAATCTACCAACCCAACTGACATTTTCTTATTATCAATTAGTTTTCTCCATTTTCTATTTGCCTTCAATTGAACCATTAATTGCGCTTGTAGATCTTGATCAACGAGTTCTCGAAGTGGTTTTAATTCTTCATGAGAATCAGTACATAGAATACCTAGTTCAACCAAATTTTGTCCAAAAATAGTCATGGCAAAAAGTGAAAAAATTAAAATCCAAAGATTTTTTTTTATCTGCATATTTATAATAAATTTTATTCTCCATTTCTTTTCTATTTTAACTAACCTTCAAAAAAACGAGTTGGCTAAAACAGATTCCAAGATCTGGAAAAGGTTTAATACTCTGTAACATAATTAACTTTTGAATTTGACGGCTTCTTTTAAAATCATCCTATTAAAACGAAATAAAATCAACTTTAGTCGGAACCTTATCATACTACTTCTTATAATAAATGTATTCTAATAGTAGTTCAGCTCCTACTTTATTTAGTTAAAGTTTTAAGCTTTTTTTAAACTAAAAACCTCTTTGCTCCTCTACTATTTTCAATACAATTGTATCCCATCATCATCCTGCTTATGTGCTAAACAGAAGTTTTAGCACATAAGCCTTCCAGCCTTAAGTTGCCTGTTCAAAAGAAGCCATCATAACTTGTTGATTACCATGAAAGAATGACTTAATAGCTTATCCCAATACCTAAAGGTTCGAACATGAAAAATTAAAAACTATTGTTAAAAATCACCCAATCCAATTGATTTCCATCATCATTGCCTTTTGAATCAAGCTAGATATTTGATGGGGGAAAGTCAATTCTTTCAAATTTCTAAAAGGAAAAAAGTAGCCATTTAGAACACCCCAAATAGAAGCGATAAAGTTGTTTAAAATAAAAATATTATGAACCTCGACGAAGTAAAACTCCAACTAAAAAAATACCGCAAGGTTTTGAAAAAAGTCAATGAAAATAGAGCAGATTGGAATCTAACCAAAGATCTTATTTATAATACGCTTTCAACTATTAGAAATAATACAAAGATGAAAGCAACGGTAGGAAAAGAAGAAAACATTGATGGCATGGAACTAATCTTTCTATATTTTGAAAAAAGGAAAAGTGGTATTTCAGAAAAATTAGGTAAAGTCAAAGACCCTTTTATTAAAGAAGGAGGATATCTATTTTATACTCAAATTTATTCTGGAAAAGTATCCGTTTTGATCAGTTTCCCAACCATTGAAAATGTAGTAGAAAGAGAGGAACCTCAACAAATTGATATTTTATGCCCTCGTGATTTAAATGAAGAAACGATCGCTTCTCACGTAGTTACTTTTTTGAAAAAAATGACAGAATGGGAAGGTTTAGATATTAATCATCGGGCTATTGGATTTAATAATGACAAGGTATAAAGCCAATCCTAAGTTACAATCTTATTGCTATGCGAAATGATACATCTTCACCTAAAGTTATTTTTGTAATGGGATTACCAGGAAGTGGAAAAACCTTCTTGGCAATGCACCTTACTAAGATCCTTAGCGCAACTCATATCAGTAGTGATCGCGTTCGGAAAACCTTACAAAAAAATGGTCAATATCAATCAAAAGATAAAGAGGTTGTTTATCAAGAAATGAAAAGGCTGCTGGCAAAAGGGTTACAACAAAATGAAAATGTAATAGTCGATACTACTTTTTATCAACAAAAAACACGGAATGAATTTGAGGCGTTAGCGAAAAAATATTCCTCTAAAATTTATTGGATACGGACTACAGCAAATGAAAAAACGATCCAAAAAAGAGTTGCTAAAAAGAGACCCGATAGCGAAGCAGATTTTCAAATTTATCAACTCATTCAGAAACAATTTGAGCCTATAAAAATGGAGTATCTAGAAATTAAAACAGATAATGATGCTATTGAAAAAAATATAAAACGAGTTGTAGCATATTGTGAATTGGATTATTATATTTTTCCAAAGAAAAAAATCTCTATTCTCCATGAGCCAGTTTTAAATGTAATGGAAACTCATATTTCCATTTTGCTGCTCACCAAACAATACGTTTACAAACTAAAGAAACCGTTACGTTTTTCCTTCTTAGATTTTTCTACACTTGAAAAAAGAAAATTTTATTGTGAGGAAGAGTTTCGGCTTAACAATAGACTTACCCATGACATGTATTTAGATGTCGTCCCCGTCATTCAAGAAGGTAGTGATTTTTTCATTGGTAAATCTGGTGATCACATCGTCGATTATGCCGTCAAGATGAAAAGAATAAAAGCATCACAACAAATGCATTTGCTTTTAGAAAAAAACAAAATTACCAAAAAACACATAGAGCAGATGGTACAAAAATTAGTTCCATTTCATAAAAATGCAAAAGTAATTTCCACTCCTCTAAATACTACTGAGTTAAAAGAAAACTTCAATGATCTGCGGTCTATGCAAGAAACTATAAAAGAAAAACTAGGAAATGATTTTGAAGAAATCGTGGAAAAAGCTATTCGTTTTTCGGATAACTTTGTTGATAAGAATATTGCTTTTTTTAAGGAAAGAATTCAACGAAAAATGATAAGAGATGTACATGGAGATTTACATTCTGGAAATATTTTTATAGATGAGGAGATCATCATTTTTGATTGTATTGAGTTTAATTCCAAACTACGAGAACTGGATATATTAAATGAATTAGCCTTCTTTTGCATAGACCTAGATGCTTACAACCAAACTGATTTGGCTATGTACTTTATGGAAAAATATCTAGTGCTTTTTCCTGAAATTTTAATTTCTCCTTTTGATCAAGAATTATTTTTATACTATAAAATCTATCGCACCAACATCAGAGCAAAAGTTTTATTATTAAAAGCTGCTCAAAACCAAGACCTTAAAAAAGGGAAAAATAAATTAGATGAAGTTATTATTTATTTGAAATTGATGGATCAATATTTATCAGATTTATCAGATTTATCAGAAAAATAAGCCCTACAACTTAAAAGCAAAGGGATTTAATTTGGAAATGTCTTGTTTGAAATTCTAAAAATCTATTACTTTTAAACATTGAGCCAATTTGAGCTAGCAATATTTGATATTCCCAGTTATTCGCAATCCCATAAACTATTGCAAATCAATCACTTATGAAAAAAGTAAAAATAAAACTGGAGACTATCCTATCCTCCAATTTTTAATTTTATACTTTGAGCGAACTTTGTTTTTCCCTGATCAATCATCGACAAAAACCAAAGGCCTCACATTCTTGAACAGAGATAAATTAAAAATATTTATTTTTTAAACCACTCTCAATTATACCAATTCCATTTATCGAATTTCTCTAGACACTCGTCTAAGCTAATAGAAATCACCTGATAATTCATTGATATTAATATCTCAATCACTAATCAAAATATTAATAAAATGAGAATCATATCAGTTAACATTGGCGACACAATTATTGAATTTGACAATGATATGTGGACAGGACATGAAAACATATATGTCAATGGAGAATTAGTTTCTAGAAAATTTTCATGGTTTGGAACAGATCATATTTTTGAAGTAAAAGAAGATGGCGTGTGGGTAGAATATATTTTGACGACGGGTTTTGGATGGTTAGGAATCACCGCAGACATTACTCGAAATGGCGTTCCAATTGTGGAATCAGGAAGACAAGGAATGAATCTGAGCGTATCTAATCCTGCTGCTCTCGAAGCACCAAGAAACTATCGCTCCGATGATTTTGTATAAAAAAGTTAGTTAGTTAAAAAATGGTCTTTAAAAGCTGTTTGATTTTTTTCAAACAGCTTTTTTTATGGAAGTTGTCTAAAAAATAAATAATTTTTCGCTTAACATTCCCTCCTCATTGCTCAACATAATTATATAATTTCCTTTTCCAAGATTTGACAAATCCAATTGATATTGATGACTCGTTTGGTTGATTTTTTTAGAAAAAACTTCTTGCCCTAAAAAGGTGAAAACCTGAATAGTTACTCCCGAGTTGGCAAGCATATTTGCTTGAATAGTTACGGTGGTTAAAGCTGGATTTGGAAAAAGCATCATCGAACCTTCTCCTTCCAACAATGGACAATCTACTCCTCCAAAATATCTATAATCTTTTCTACTATAAGGATGGTCTCCAGCAAAAATTTCTGATTTAAGTTGACCATTACAAAAGTATTCATAAGTAGAAGTATATCTGCTAACTGGATTGCTATAGTGTTGAATAAACTCTTCTTTCAAAATCAATTGATCTTCTAAGCTATAATGATAACTAAAACTATCTCTTTGCGTAAGTCGAAAAATCTTCCCATCCTGTGAAATTTGGTTTTGATACTTTTGTAAAACTTCCACCTCGTTCTTTGAAGTGTAACTTGTAAAAATCAAAAGAGAATCAATCGTATTATTTCTATACGTTTCTAAAAAATACTTTACTCGTTGTCCTTTGTCATCAAACTCCGATTCTTCTACATGCCCTGTTTCCCATTGATGGAGGCTTTCGTCAAAATTGAGATATGTTACTACCATATTTTTTCCATTATTCGAATATTCATAAATGTATTTATTAGACTCTTTCATCTCCTCAACTAATCCATTCCATCTAGAAAAAAGAGAACTAAGCAGTTGACAATTTGCAGCATATTCCATCTCCCAACTACGTCCATATTGAATAGAACCATCTGGATGAAAACTAAAAATATTTTCCTTGATCAAACAACTCTGCTCATTAAAAAAACTATCTTGTTCTGACTCTAAAATAAAATCGCCATTACCATTCGAAATAAATGTTTTAGTAGTTTTACGATTTTCATCTTTCTCAAAAGTTAATTTATATTTCCTTAACTCATCACTCCAAGAATTACTCGAAGTGACTAATTGTTCAATTAGTTCATGATTAGAATTATAAGTGTATTCATGCAATTCATTAATCCACTCATTTGGCCCAAAATGAAAATCATTCTTTTCAACTAAATTCCCTGCAGCATCGTACTTAGATGATGATTTCAAATTGTTAGTTGGAAGGTAATCTGAATCTCTTGAATCTCTATGAGAAAAGGTTTCTTCTCGTTCTTGCTGATCATAAGTCCAATTATCGAAAGAATAATAATTCCATTTTTCTTCATTGGCATCCCATTGAGCATAGGCAATTTGGCCTATCTTATTTTGGGAAAAAATGGGAAAGGAAATCAAAAAGGTGAAAAGAAAGATGGGTAGAAATAGCTTCATATTCTTTTTTTTTAGAAAAATTTTAGGTTCTTAGAGAATCCTCGTGAATTTTAGGAACTCCAAAATAACATTAGTATTTTTCACCACATAGACACATAGAAAACACAGTCCTCAGATCAATTACAGTTTTCGGCTTCGCATCCTCGACGTGCCGACCGAATGGGAGGGATGGACGAGGATGCTTTGTTGGTTGCCGTGTTCTTTTTTTATTTCAAGTTATGTATTTTGGATAAAGTAACTTACTGTCTTTGAATTTGGCTCGCAAAAAACAAACAGACTTCCGTCACACCAAAAATTCATATGTTCTAAATATTCTTCATCGGTTTCAAAATTTTTTTCTTTAACAGGTATTTCCCCAAATGTCATCAGTTGACAAACGAATTTCATCTCTTTCCCCGATTTTGGGCATCTTGGAATTTCTAAATCTTGAACTTCAAAAGGTTTATTTGAAATCCCAATGCATTCCATATCATCTATTTCATCAGATTCGATTAATTCTATTTTTCGAGATTCAAATTCGATATAAGAATCTTTAGTTAATTCTAAAAATTCACTATCGATTTCTGCTGTCTCTTTTGGGGTGATTATTTTTGGTTCAAGTTCATTAGTATAATCTAAAACAACTTCTTCAATATTTAAATAGATTGGACAAATTAGGTGAAGTTTGAAAGGTAACCAATTAAACTTTTGGTCTTTGTTATCTATAAAACCTAAATATTGAAAATTTGAGATAAAATTATTCTCTGGATATTTTAATTCATTTGGCTTCTTTCCACCTATTTGATGAATTCCTTTTTCACTTTCAATAAATTCTAAATACTGATTTTCCATTTAATGATTTAGTTTTTTTGTTGCACTTTATTTTCTTTTTTTCTCATGGCAGCCAACTATGTGCTCTATGTACCTATGTGGTAAAAACGTATTTCAAAAGTTCACAGAATTGGTCTAGGAGCCAAATTTTAAAACGTATATTTCCATTTGGTAACAAATCAAAGATACAAAAAGGTCGTCTCTCTTTTTCGTTACCATTATTTATAAAACCTGGCTTGCTTAATATAAATCTTCCGTTCACTAATTGTTGAATCGACTTTAAACTCAATATCCAAACCAAAATCCTCCTCCGTACAATTACAATTATGAGGAACATTTTCATAAAAATATTTCTTCAAAGCCTTAGCGTAAGTTCCTAATTCCATTAATTCTACATCTGTCATAACAGTCGCTCCATTCAAAGCTGGAATATTGGAAAAAGTCAAATACTCAATCATAAAATCTTGATTAGGAATGACCGACCAAGTGAATAAAATCAATTGATCGTTCAGAATTCCCGGCTCTGGAAAAACGATACTAAAATCTTTGTACTGAACATTGATGATAAATCCAGGATTAGAATTATATAAATTCTTCGTAATCAATACTCCATTCGTATTTTCATTTGGAAAGGAACGATGCACCAAAATCCCCATCGCACAAGACGTGTGTACAATGTTATAATAACTTCTCTCCTCGAAGGCTCGCCAATTCCAGAGGCTTGCCCAAACTTTTTTTATGGCTTGATCAATCGTTTTCGTGGGGTGGTCTCTCTTCGCAGAATAAGAACTATACAAACCTGCCCCAGAAAAATCTTCTAAATCTTCTGCATTCGTGGAAGACCTAAATCGATAAGAGTAAAAATCTTGGAAATTATTAATTCGACTTTTCACTAAATCTATTAAAACAGGATCGAGTGGAAACGCCTTGATTTGATCTTGCAAATCTTCCAACATCGCTTTTCGAACTGTAGGCGAATTAATAAAATCTTCATTCCCCAACATTTGATTAATCACGAAATCAAGTCCTGAATCTTTGAGGTGTTTATCGTAATAATAAAATGGAATAGCAAACGCATCTTCAGGTGTCGGAATTGGATTTCCATCAATCGAGACATTTAGCATCTCTGCAAAGTTAGACGCCTTCCCTCCGATCACCTCCAAGTAAGTATAATCTGCTTCGTGCAAATCCACCAAACCTTGAACCGACAAATCTGTCGATAATTCAATCGTATCTTGAGGCTCATGAGTTGACCAATAAGCAGTTGCTTCCGCCAAAGTCGCTGATCGAATTTCAAAAGAATCAGACCGCACATTTAGATAAACTAACTCATCTAAAAACGAATTCAATTGGTCATTTTCCCACCCATCTCGTAATGCCATATTGGGGGTGTTTCGGTTATGACTTAGTACATTGATATGACTCAAAGGTGTTTGAAATTCTGTCGTAATTATTCCAGCAACTACGGAAACATCATTTGGAATACCATTCAACAATACTATATCATGTCGTCCCAAGTAAGTATTTTCCAAATCATCTAACTCAACTTTATTTAAATATCCATAGTTCTCTGCGAGATTAAGTGCTTGATAATTTTGTCCTGCATACAATTCCTCGGGAGTAATAATTGGAACATCGCAAAGATTAAACTCAGGTCGATTGGCAAGTAAAAATAATTTCCCTTCGAGGTAAGATGTGGCAATTATTTTTTCATAAAGTAATTTTATTTTTTCACAAGGCATTTCATTCGCCGAAACAAAATGGAGAATATATTTATCCAAACTTTTATAGTAATTCAAATTGGAGAGATACATATATCGGTTCTCATTCTCTCGATATTGCGTTTGATTAAATACCCCAAGGCCTTTAGAAAAGCCAAGTTGTTTTACTGCAAACTCATAATGCAATGGATATCTTTTGGTATTGATATAATACATCAACTCATCTTCAGTATTATAAATTAATTTTACAGCATCCACTTGTCCATCATTACTTCTCGCCGGGTTACTACTTATCAAATCAAAAGCAATTGGATCAATCAACTCATTAAAATAATGAAGTTCATCATTTTCTTTTTTGAGCAAATTAATCTTAAGAAAAGTATCTCTACCGGTCAAGCTAATCTCACGTGGGTAATATCCTTCCTTGGTCAAAATCAAGGTATCTGTTTTTGCCTTCACAGTCGATCGATGCCAAATAGCTTCTCGATCAGCAATCATTGTCAGCTCCCCATTCGAAAAAGCTTTAAAACTTTGCACTTCATCAAGTGTCGAAATTCGTAATAAATAAATTCCAATTGGCAAATCAGGAAAAAGATAACTTCCGCTATTCCCCAAATTTGATTCACGCAAAACTTCTCGACCATCAATGGAATACATTTCTAAACCAATATCAAAATCTCCCTCCCAAATCAACGAATTATTAAAAAAACGATAGCTGTTGATCGGATTGATAATACTATCTACTTCTGTATTTTTTATAATAAAATCTCCGAAGGAATTCGAAATTTGTTCAAGGGAAGAATTGAGCAATTCAACTTTTACACCAGCAAGTGCGCTTCGATTTGCGACATCCTGAATGTGCCCATTATAGATCGCCTGCCCATTTAGAAAAATGGGAAAAAAGAGCAAGAAGAAAATTTTCACACTTAAATTTTTCATAAGTTATTTTAACCAGTTGGTATATTCTTAAAGACTTAAAAATACGGAAAAAGGTTGGGTGATTCGTGGGAATATCGAATCTCGAACAAGGAATATCCAATCTCGAAGTTTGACGATACTACCTGTATTCTTCCATGCGAAGTATCGTCAAACTTCGAAATTCCTTGTTGGATATTCGATATTCAATATTCCCATTGGGTCACCTTTTTCAAATTTCATATTAAACATATATATATGAATGAAAGATTCCTTATCCCCTGAGGAATTCTATTTGGGAGTAAAACCGTAAACAATCTAAATTAAAATCCTCTATGTTTTCTATTTACACCGGAGCTTGGACCTTCGATGAAGCAGCGCATCTATTGCGGCGAACCATCTATGGCCCTACAAAAGCTCGAATCCAACAAGCCGTAGATGATGGTCTTGATGCAACCATCGCCACTCTTTTTTCTTCCCCTTCTCCAGTTGATCCACCCATTTATTTTGATTTTGAAAATGACCCACTTGCTGCCAATGGCGAAACTTGGGTTGACATTCCTTTTGACGAAAATATTGATGATCTTCCTTCGGCAAGAGCAAGGTCACTTGCTGCGTGGTGGTACAAACAAATGAACCAAAATGACCAAACCATTACGGAAAAATTGACTTTGTTTTGGCATAATCATTTTGTGGTTTCAGATTCTGATAATGCTAATTTGGATTGGCAATATTTAAACAAACTAAGAATTTATGCTTTAGGTAATTTTCGAGAATTGACCAAAGAAATTACCATCGATCGAAGCATGTTGTTCTTTCTCAATGGTAATTCAAATTTTAAAAATGAGCCTAATGAAAATTATGCAAGAGAGTTGTTAGAATTATTTACCATCGGAAAAGGTCCGCTAGCTGGGCCAGATGATTACACCAATTATACTGAACAAGATATTGCTGCTATGGCAAGAGCGTTGACTGGTTGGTCAGCAGAAACGGGAGATGATCCTAACGCAATTTTCGTCGAGGAAGAACATGATCCAACTCCTAAAGTTTTGTCTCACCGATTTGATAATGCAGTTATTCAAAATGATGGAGCAGATGAATACAAAACGGTGATTGATATTATTTTTGGAAAAGAAGAAGTCGCTCGTCACATTTGCCGAAGGTTGTATATTTGGTTTATCCATTACCATATTACTGACACCATCGAATCTGAAATCATTGCCCCGATGGCTCAAATTCTTATCGACAATGACTACGAAATCCAACCTGCTTTAGAAGCACTTTTAAAATCTGAACACTTTTTTGATCCAGGTGAAAGAGGTTGTATGATTAAAAATACTTTTGACTTTTTTTACTCTTCATTTAATACTTTTCAAGTAGCGCCACCTATTGATATTTTGGAAGAATACGAGATGTGGAATGATTGGAATCGTGAATTTAAAAATCTCGACATGTCTGTTTTCAATATTCCAAGTGTTGCTGGCTGGAAAGCATACCATCAAGCACCGATTTTTTATCGCGATTGGGTTAACTCTGCGAGTGTGGTTATTCGAAAAAGATTAATGCCTAAATTCAATTGGGTCATCCAAGGTGTTTCGCCTGATACGAAAGGATACGATTGGATTACTTTCATTGCTACTCTCGATAACCCTTTGGAGGTTAACGAAATGATTGACGAGATCTGTCAATTAATTTTTACTCGTCCAATGATTGAGGAGCAAAAAGCATTTTTCAAAGAAGCATTAATTCCTGGCCTGCCCGACTTTGAGTGGAATGTGGAGTATGCTGACTATTTATCTGATCCAACTGATGATGTAAAAAAGGAGGCACTTGAAAATAAATTACATGATATGTTTATGGTCATGATGCAAGTACCAGAATTTCAGATGTGTTAAGTTTTTAATTAAAAAATAATTACGTCTAAGATGATTTTTTTTGGGAAAAATAATTTCTCCTAGACCTAGAAAAATAAAAGAAAATGAAAAGAAGATCCTTTCTAAAAAAATCTACCATTTTTTCTCTGCCTGCTTTTTTAGGTGGATTTAATTTATCTACCATGGCAGCTCCGATGATGCGAAGCCTCGTCAATGGAGATGATAAAATATTAATTCTCATTGATCTCAGCGGAGGGAATGATGGCTTGAATACCATTTTTCCTTTAGACAGCTATGACAATTTAGCGAATGCTAGACCTAACATTATCGTTCCTCAAGGAGCACTTTTAAATATCAATGACTCCCTTGCTTTTCATCCAGATATGAAACGAGCCAAGCAAATGTATGACAATGGAAATTTATCTATCGTCCAAGGAGTTGGTTACGCTGATCAAAATCGGTCTCACTTTCGATCCGCCGATATTTGGAACACAGGATCGACTGCCGCTGAAAGTAAAACTACAGGTTGGCTTGGTCGCTACCTTGATGATACATTTCCCAACTATCCTGCTGATTATCCCAATGCAGATTGCCCTGATCCTTTTGCCATTACTTTAGGTAGATCAATCTCGGGAGCTTGCCAAGGAATCGAAGCAAATTATAGCTTGGCCATCATCAATACAGATGACATTGGAGGATTAACCACCGGTGTCGAAGCACCTTTGCCCAACGATTGCTATGGGGAGGAATTAGGCTACGTTGTCGAGACTTTTAAAAAATCAAATGCTTATGCTGACCAAGTAATCAATGCGGCCGATGCTGGTTTCTCCAATGAATATTTATACTCCGATTCTAATTTAAGTAACCGATTGAAGACCGTGGCTAAGTTTATTTCAGGAGGTCTGCAAACTAAAATTTACGTACTCACTTTAGGAGGATTTGACACTCATGCTAATCAAGTAGATGGAAGCGACCCTGCAACTGGAAAACATGCTCAATTATTAAAAACTTTATCAGAAGCCATTTTTGCTTTCCAAAAAGATTTAGAAATGCAAGGCTTGCAAGACCGAGTAGTGGGAATGACTTTCTCAGAATTTGGAAGAAAAATAAAATCCAATGCTGGAAATGGAACCGATCATGGATCTGCTGCGCCTATGATTATTTTTGGAAATTGTTTGAACGCTGGAGTCATCGGCAACAATGCCCAAATTGCTTCCAACGTGAACAACAACGAAGGAGTTGCGATGCAATATGATTTCAAATGGGTGTACGGTTCTATTTTGATGGATTGGTTTGGAGTGCCTGAGGATAAAGTCAAAATGTTGCTGACGGATGATTTTCAGTATTTGCCCATCATCGGAACTTGCAATGAAATTCCTACTTCATCGCATGACCTTGTCTCGATGGTAGAGGCAACAGCTTTTCCGAATCCTTTTGATCAAATTTTCACTTTAAGTTTCTCTATTTTAAAAAAAGAAAAAGTTCGTATTCAATTATTTGATGTGATGGGAAAAACGGTAAGAACTATTTCTAACAAAACATTTACAGAAGGTCAACATGATGTTTTGGTGGAGACACATAGTTTATCTTCAGGAGTTTACTTCGCTCGAATTGAAGTGGGCAATGGAGTGAAGACGATGAGAGTAGTTAAAAAATAATCGTCACCCGTAAGACGACTCTCCGAGTCGCCTTACGGAACGATAAAAATTTGTAGGTTAGAAAAATATTCGATCTTTGATTTGAATAATTTAACTTTCGAAAAAATCAACCTACAGCTAGCATTTCAATGAACTACATGGTGTGAGATATCAAAATTGGAAGATGTATTTCCCCCATCGTTACCGAACTTTGAATGGACGTACAGGTGGAAAAGGTGGACTTCCTGTTCCTTACGATTACAATCAAATCGAAGAGATAGAATTATATGATTTATCGAAAGACATCAGCGAAACTAATAATTTGGCGACCAACCATCCTAAGATAATTGAAAAAATCAAACTTCTGGCAGAGGAAATGAGAGATGAATTAGGTGATGCTCTTTTGGAAAAAAAAGGAATAGGAAATCGAGAGATTGGAAAAGTGGAGTAAGTTTTTATTAAAAAAAATCTCTCCTACCTATTCTTTATCTTCACCTTTCCAAATTTACTCATCAAAAGAATATAGACATTATGAAAATTTTTAACGTAAAAAAATTAGCACTCATCTTAGGTACTATTTTTATCTATTCAATCAATCATCATTGATTCTCCAAGTACAAAAGATCAACTAAAAGTATTTAGTTGATCTTTTTATTTTGCCTTTCCCTAATTTTATTTTCTTAATTTTGGCCATTAATTTTTTAGTTAACTATTCGAGAACCAAATAAAATTTAATCTACGATGAGAACCATCTTTTTATTTCTTTTTTTATCGATTTCAATTACTGCAAATAGCCAAAGCAGAAAAATTCCAATCGACACAACTGTCGTCACTAAACATACTACAACGGTCAAAGGACAAAACTTTTCCTACACCGCCACTACGGGAACACAACCTGTTTGGGATGATGAAGGACATCCGACTGCGACACTTTTTTATACTTATTACACTCGTGATAATGTAAAAGACAGAGCCAATCGACCATTGATCTTTTCATTTAATGGCGGGCCTGGTTCTGCTTCTGTTTGGATGCATGTAGCTTACACCGGCCCACGAATTTTGAATATTGACGATGAAGGTTATCCTGTTCAACCATATGGATTTAAGAGTAATCCAAATTCAATTATTGATGTAGCTGATATTGTTTTTATCAACCCCGTCAATACTGGTTACTCCCGCATGATTCCAAATGCCAAAGGGGAAATGCCTGATAAGAAAAAATTCTTCGGGATCAATGCTGACATTCAATATTTGGCAGAATGGATGAACACTTTTGTGCAAAGAAATAATCGTTGGGAATCTCCCAAATATATCATTGGCGAAAGTTATGGAGGTACTCGAGTGATGGGACTTTCTTTGGAATTGCAAAATTCGCAATGGATGTACCTGAATGGAGTGATTATGGTTTCGCCTGCGGATTACAAAGTATTAAGAACTGGCGGGCCAGTTTCTTCTGCTCTCAATTTACCGTACTACGCAGCCGCAGCTTGGCATCACAAAATGCTGGATGATGATTTGCAAAGCAAAGATTTGTTGGAGGTTTTACCTGAGGTGGAAGACTATACGATTAATACCTTGATTCCAGCCTTGGCCAAAGGTGGATTTATTTCGGAGGCAGAAAAAAATAGTGTTGCAGAAAAAATGGCGCGCTACTCTGGCTTGAGTAAAAAAGTAATTTTACAACACAACTTGGATGTTCCGACTCGATTTTTTTGGAAAGATTTATTGAGAGATAAAACCGGGCAAACGATTGGAAGATTAGATTCTCGGTACCTAGGTTTGGATAAAATTGAAGCAGGAACGAGTCCTGATTACAGCGCTGAGTTGACTTCTTGGTTACATTCTTTTACTCCAGCGATTAATCACTATATCAAAAATGAATTGAAATTTGATACAGATATAAAGTATAATATGTTTGGGTCAGTTCGCCCTTGGGACAATGAAAACGATTCGGTGAGAGATGACTTGCGGCAAGCAATGGCACAAAATCCTTACCTCAAAGTTTTGAACCAATCAGGATATTATGATGGTGCAACTACTTATTTTGCTGCAAAATATACACTATCTCAGATTGATCCTAGTGGAAAAATGAAAGACAGATTTACTTTCAAAGGTTATCGAAGTGGTCACATGATGTACTTAAGAAATGAAGATTTGATTAAGGCGAATGATGACTTGCGAGAATTTATTAAAAATTCTGCAGCGAAGGGGAAACCAGCGAAGTATTAATTCATTGGATTAATTTCAACTACAGGATAGATTCAAAAAAAGAACCTAGAATATAATATTCTAGGTTCTTTTTTTTGCTACAAATAATAATTTAATATAAAACACATATAAACAATTTTAAACAAACAAAACACACATTTAATAAAATAAAAATTAATTAATTGGTACATTGAACAAAATTTTACAAAACCAATCAAACATTATTTTATGAAAAAAACACTACAACTTTTTCTATGTATTACATTGTTATTTTTTAATCTTACTTTTTACGCACAACCTGCCAATGATGATTGTGCCAATGCAACTGTAATAACAGAAGGTGACAATCAAGCATTTACCACTATTGATGCTAATTCAGATGGAGCAGCTCATGCCGATGATTGCGCTTCTTCTGGAACTACTCCCGACAGTACGTACAATGATGTCTGGTATTCTTATACCGCATCTTTTACAGGACAAGCAGAATGGTCTTTCTGTG
This sequence comes from uncultured Saprospiraceae bacterium, assembly GCA_964352225.1. GTDB lineage: Bacteria > Bacteroidota > Bacteroidia > Chitinophagales > Saprospiraceae > CAJQQY01. The sequence goes on from CAYGRM010000009.1 coordinate 22,465, forward strand.
GTACTGCAAATTTTGACACAAAAATATATGTTTATGGAGCAGGTGCTATGTGCCCTCCCACCGATTTAGATATTATAGGTTGTAGTGAAGATCAGGCTGGATGTGCTAACGCAACATCTGCTTCAGTCTTTGATGTAACCATGGGCGAAACTTATCTTCTCCGCGTAGGAGGATATGGAGATGGTGGTCCAGGTGAAAGTGGGACAGGTACTTTTAACTTAGGTGAATTTATTTCAAATGCACCTGATAATGATGACTGTGCTAATGCTGCGGTAATCACGTTAGGAGCAGGTCAAGCAGTAGACAATACCGACGCAACAACCGATGGCCCAGAGCATCCCAATAATCCTTGCTTTGGATTTGGGGATAATACGATCCAATCAGATGTTTGGTATTCATTTACCTCACCTTTAACAGGTTCAGTATTATGGTCAACCTGTAATTCAGTCCTTTTCGATTCTCGCTTAGGAGTTTATTCAAGTAGTGCAGTATGCCCATTTACGGATGGTGATTTATTGGCTTGCAATGATGATGGAGGAGGATGTGCCGATTTCACTTCTTCCTTAATTTTTGATGTAGTCATGGGAGAAACCTACCTTTTACGATTGGGTGGTTATGATGGCGAAATGGGTACTGGTACGATGGATCTACTTGAAATAATTCCCCCTGACCCTCCAGAGAATGATCTTTGTAGTAATGCAGAAAATGTATTTGTAATGACTAAGCAACAAGCTGATGATAATGAATTTGAATTTTCAGGTACAACCATTGCAGCTGATTTTGATAATGATGCTTTTCTTTTCCCAAAGTGTATAACTAATACCAATGGTGGAGAGTTTGCGGATGTTTGGTATACCTTTGATCCACAAGGATTGGAGGAAGTGGAACTTAGATTCCTTACATTTACTGCAGATGCTACGTTTTATTTTGATCTTTGGGAAGACTGTGATTCTTTGGCTATGGCTCCTGTAATGGAAGATTGCTTTTTTATTGATGGCGCTGTTGATCCTGTCTTCACAGATACTATTATTAGCATTCCTCCTACCCAAAATCTTTACTATATCAGAATAATAACACGACTGACTTCAGATATTCCTGGTGATTTCATTTTTCAATTAGTAGGGGACATTGTAGATAACGTAAAAGAGTTAGCACTAACTGAATTAAAATTCTATCCAAATCCAGTTAATGATATCGCGCGATTAGAATTTGAGTTACCTAAAACTGATGATATTCAATTGGAGATTGTTGATATTTTAGGGCAGCGGGTTTATTTTGAAGATAAAGGATCATTATCAGCTGGAGCTCATAATTATTCTTTTAATTTAGATGATTTTGCTCAAGGAATTTATTTTCTTACTGTTCGCTCGGATGAGCAAGTCAAGAGTTTGAAGTTTATAAAAGAGTAAATCGGTTTTTACCTTTTCGTTGAAAACTAAAAAAAGAATGCTTACTTGTCCTTTAAAAATGGACTTTAAGCATTCTTTTTTTTTCAATTTATCTAGCCTTGCAATCCTATTTTCAGAAATTGAAAAAAATCATTTCGATTTTCTAGCATCAAGTAAGGATATTCAATCTTAGAAAGATACAGACCATCAGGAAAAGCAGATTTTTTAACTCCATCCAATTGGTTCGAAAGTCTATGCTCGAATTCTTCTATTGTCATTTCCCCCTTCCCTATTTCCAATAAAAAATAAACACAGAGTCGAACCATCCCTCGAAGAAATCGATTGGCAGTAATCGTAAATCGCAAACGTTCTTGTTTTTTATCCACAAATAATTCCGCATGAGTTACTTGACAACGAGTTGATTTATATAAAAGTGGTTGAAGGCAAACCGCTCTGAAGTCATCATACTTTTCAAAAAGTTTAGCTGCTTTTTTCATTGCTGCAAAATCCAAATTTCCCAAATCATAAAATGAGCTATGTCTTTTTAAAAATGGATCCTTCTTCAAATGAATAAAATAGTCGTAGGTCCTCGAGGTAGCATCAAATCTAGCATGCTGTCTATCTCCCATTTCTAAAATATCAAAAACGACAATATCATCTGGCAGTCGTTTATTTAATCGAAATTTCAAATCAAAATCAAAAGGTTTTGGAATATGGATATTCGCGATATATTGACTTGCATGAACACCTGCATCAGTTCGTCCACATCCACTTACATGGATTTTCGTTTTAAACATTTCTTTTAGAATATCCTCTATCGTTCCTTGAACAGAACGAGTGTTGGGTTGAAATTGCCAACCGCTGTAGCGAGTCCCATCATAACCTAGATGCAAAAAATAATTCATGTGATCTTTTTGGTAAAAAAAATCAAAGGTAGTTTAAATAAGTAATTAGACAATTCCTACTTCGATCCATTCACGTAAACCAGAAACATATTTTCAAAAAACTCTTTTGAAATACTCCTATAATTAACTCGAATTAGCAAGTGAGAAATATCAAATTCTTAAAACATATCCCTGACAGTTTTCTACCTCCGCTTTACTTTTCTGTCTAAATAATTGTAAAACTCTACGATTATTGACTTGAACAAAAAAGCCATTTCGAGAACATCAAAATGGCTTTTTAAATTTTTTGAAATTTCATTTTTATAAAATATTCAACTTACTCATCAAGATCGATTTATTCGCTCGACTGATCGGAATCACTTTTTTTCCAATCACTAATGTGCTCTCTTCGAGGTCGACAATTTTTGAAAGATTGATAATAAAACTACGATGAACTTTTAGAAAACGAGGATGACTTAATTTACTATCAATATTTTTCATCGTACTATAGATCACATAGTTTTTATCGGTAGTTACCACCTTCACATAATCTCCTACATTTTCAAAATATAAAATCTGGTCATAAGGCAACCTAATATATTTATTATTTTCTTTTATATAAATTTCTTGTGCAGCAGCTTTGTAGTTCTCATTTTGCTTTTGAATATCCAATGCTTTATCTATAGCTTGCAAAAAGCGAGGCATCGTAATTGGTTTTTTTAAATAATCTGTAATGTGATACTCCAAAGCTTCTCGTCCATATTCCGAATTGGAAGTGGTAAAAATAATTTGAGGAAGGGTTATCGCTTTTTCCAAAAATTCAATCCCAGTAATTTCTGGCATTTCAATATCCAAAAAAATTAAGTCCACCGATTTTTCTGAAAGGACTTGCAACGCCTCTTCAGCATTACTACATATTTCAATAACATGTAAATTTTCATGTTTTGCACAGAGCCTATCCAAAGACTTTCTAGCCATGATTTCGTCATCAACAATAATGCAATTAAGGATCATCTGGTGTTAGTTTTGAAAGTTCTATCAATTATTTTCTAAACTAAAATATCTAAATCAAATCAACCATGGTAGATTGATGAGTCATTCATAATGGTTTAGCGTAATCTATAGACGTGGTTAGTTGATCTCCTAAACTTCAAGAGACTATTAATTTTTCTAATCTAGTTAATTCTGCTTTAATAATGGGTATCTGAGTTTGTAAAGATTCTTTTATATCTTCAATTATATTAATACAATTTGGTATTTCCTTTCCTTTTTCTACTTTTTCAATAGCTTGCAATTTTGCCTCAATATCTGTTAAGCCAACCATGGCAAACGTAGGTTTTAACTTATGTGCCAGAGATCTTACTTTTGACCAACTTCCACTTTTGATTAAAGGTTCTAAATCCCAAAATTCATTCAAGGCATGATCCAAGAAAGTACCAAACATATCCGTCGCATATTCGTAATCTGTTTCATAAATTTTCTTTAAATACTCAACATCTAACTCATTACTAAATTGAAAGTTCTCAGTTGAAGATTCTATACTTTTAGTAATTGGTTCAAGAGAAGTGTGCTTTTTTATCATAGCCAATAGTTGGCTTGGCTCGAAAGGTTTTCCCATATAATCGGTCATTCCTGACTCTAATGCTAAATCTTTTTTGGAAATAAAAGCAGAAGCTGTAATCGCAATGATTGGTGTTTTTTGATTTGGGTTAGATTGATTTCGAATGTGAATAGTTGCCTCATAACCATCCATAATCGGCATCGAAACATCCATGAATATTAAATCAAATTTTTGCTTTTGAGCTGCAATAACTCCTTCTTTTCCATTGAAAGCTTCTACGTAATCAAAGCCCCATTTTTTAATTAGAGTGGTAATATATTTTCGATTCATGTAATTATCTTCCACAATTAAAAATCGTCTACCTGATGATCCAAAATTTTGTCGCATCACTTGGGTTTCCTCTCTCGGAACAAATTTATTCCCACTATTTAAGTATGATAATCTAAACTTAAAAGTGGCACCATCCCCCAATTCACTTTCTACCCAAATCTTACCACCTTGTAGTTCTACTAACTGTTTGGAGATGGCAAGCCCAAGTCCTGTTCCTCCATAATTTTGCCGAACCTTCTCATCCGTCTGTTTAAAATTTTCAAAGATCAAATCGCATTTATCTGCGGCAATTCCTATTCCTGTATCGACTACCGAAAAAAGTATATTATATTTTCCATCATGCTCACTCTCTAAATCCACATGCACGATCACACTTCCTTGGTTCGTAAACTTTACCGCATTGCCAACTAAATTCATCAATACTTGAGTCAATTGTAGCTCATCTCCAATCACATTATTTTCGATTCTTTCGTCAATGTACGCTTTAACAACTAGATCTCTATTTTTGATTTTTAATTGAAAAGTTTTGCAGACAGAGTTTACTAAACCAACTAAATCAAATTCATCAGAAATCGTTTGCACCTCTCCAGCTTCTATTTTTGATAAATCTAAAATATCACTAATCAGCTTCAACAACATATTTCCCGAAACCATAATATCTGAAATATATTCACTTTGAATCGGATTATTTTCCGTATCCGAAAGTAAGTGAGCCATTCCGATAATAGCATTTAGCGGTGTTCGAATTTCATGACTCATTTTAGCTAAAAATTCTTTTTCCACCTCTCTAGCATTCTCTGCTCTTTCTTTCGACTGAGCTAACTCGGCCTCCATTTCTTTCCTTGAAGTAATATCATAGTTAATACTTAACACACTTTTGAGCTTGCCTCGATAATTATAAATAGGAACCCGACTTGCCAAAATCCAGAGTGGACTTCCATCTTTCTTTAAAATTTTGGTTTCTAAAATTCCACTAAAATCATACTCAGGAGAAAACACGATTTTCTTAACTTTAGATCGATTTTTTTTAGGAACAAAAACTTCAAAAGTAGTTCTCCCAATTAACTCCTCTTCTTGGTATCCAGTCATTTCACAAAATCCTCGATAGACTCTAGTGATAACTCTATCTTTATCTGTTTCTAAGAGTCCTAATTCTAATTTGTTAAAGATGCTTTGAAACCTCTCTTCTATTCGGTGAGCTCTTAGGGTTTGAAATTCACACTCACTCTTCAACTCTTTATACGACTGTACAAGTTGCTGATTTTCATTGGAAAGTTCCAAAACTTTTTGTTCCAATAATTCTTCCGCTGCTATTCGGGCTTTTCTTTCTTTCGCTAGTTCTTGTTTGAGTAATTCCAATTTATTCATTTCGTATTTTAATTAAATCATTAAAGTAGGTTTAATAATTTTTCATTAAAATAGGAAAATTTTAATCTGATAAAAAATAATCTGAAGAATTTGGAAAAAAAGGTAGGTTGGAAAATGAGGTAAGATATCCCTTTGATGATTAGTAGAGTTCCCCTCCATTTAAGAATTCACTTAAACTTCAGGGAACAATAACTAACACACGCCTTAGATATAATATTTTGGGTTTCTTTAGAACGAGAAAGTAGGTAGATCTAGAGTTTTAGGTAAAAAAAATCTAGGTTCTCGAGCAATGCACATTTTTAAAGTATAAAACTTCTAATGTGACATTCAATTTTGTTTATTTGTTTGAATACTCTGCAAATATAAACTCAATTAGACTTTTTTTAAAAAAACTTCGATGATTGACCTGAAAGAAGGATTTTTCGGTTACTATAGGCGTTTTTTTGGATATATATATAAAGCGAAAAAGACTAAAATGATTATTTTAAAATTATCAAAAAAGTACTTATTGTGACTAACCGATTTTGATAAAATATAGATTCACTATGGATTTCATTGTAGGTACATTGTTTAATTTTTTTAAAAATTAGCTTTTTACTTACAAAAATTTCAAAAAAAGCAATTTAGGAAAATTTTTTAATGAGAGTCGATCGGGGAAAATCTATACGATGTGTTATTAGACTTTGAGTTCTTATTTCTTTTTATGCTGAAAAATATCAGATTTATTATTTAAAGATTTTCTGCAAAAAAATAAACATAAAAGGTTTCAAAAGTTAATTTGACAGTTAATTTCCATTCTAATAAGTTGTTCCAAAAAAGAGCTAATAATGCCAATTTTAATTGATATTTTTGAATAGTTATATTTTAAGAAATTGGGAATCGCTTGATAAGTGTAACGGATTAGAGTCAGGTACTCACACAAAAACTAATTAATTGCTAAGAACCTAAAACAAAACAAAACAACCATACTTTAAAACTCTTAAATCCTCTTATCATGACAAAAAGGCTGCTTTTCATCCTTTTAACTCTTAATGTAATATCTGTTCAAAATTTGTTTTCACAATGTACTGACGGAACTCAGCCTGAGTGCCAATGTTCAACTGCTCCGGTTTTGTGTACGGTTGATGATTTGGATAATTACATGTTTTCTATGTCTTCTTATCAACATCCACAAGACGCACCACAACCACTTTGCCCTGGAGCAAATAATACAGTACCAAATAATCCAACATGGTTTGCCTTTACGGCATGGTGTACTGATTTGACTTTAGAGGCAAGCTTTAGTAATTGTACTCAAATGTCAGGATCAATTGGTGTTCAGATTGCGATTTATGAAGACTGTACTTTTACGAATGCCGTTGCTTGTAATGTTAACGCAAATGCTTGTAACACGAATGATAAAACTTTGACGATGACAGGATTGACGATTGGAGGAGTTTATTATTTTTTAGTAGATGGATGTTTAGGTTCTTATTGTGATGTAACGATTGATATTATTGGGGTATGTGGGCAAGAAATGATCGACCCATGGACTCTCGGAGTAACTGGAGAAACCAATGCTTGTGGAGGAAATACGGAAACTTATTCCGTAGAAACTTTAGCAGGTGCTCAGACTTATCATTGGTTTGTAAATGGTGTCTTGGTGGGGACTTCTCCAACACCTACGTTTGATATCGCCTGGGCAACGGCAGGTTCTTACCAGTTGTGTATCGATGCATCAAACGACCCATGTGTACCAATCACAGATCTTCCAGGGCAATTATGTACTACTATAAATGTATATGAATCTGATGCAGGAACGATAACTGCTCCTACTCTACTTTGTCCAAATGATATCGCTACTATTTCTGCTTCGGGTTTTAATGCAGGAGTGAATAATGCGCAAGCTATTTTAATTACGGATGCTGCTGGAGTAATTTTGGAAGTCATAACTGGAGGTTCTGGAACTTATACATCGGCGGTTTGTGGAACATTTACCATTTATAGTTATAACTATATTCCAGCTATTGGAACTGCCCCTGTGGTGGGAAATAATGTCAATGCAATTGATTGCGCTGCGGAATGTTGTGATTTGGAAAGTGTGACTATTACTTTTGAAGATACCCAAGCACCTGTATTTCCTAATCCTCCAATGAATTTGACTTTGACTTGTTCCGACTTAGTGCCAACTATGATGGATTTGGGTTGGACAGACAATTGTGATGGCGTGGGAACGGTAGTTGGAATGGAAACAGGTTCAGCAGATGTTTGCTCAGGTGGCACCATTACTAGAATTTGGGAATACACCGATGCTTGTTCCAATACTGGCACTCATACTCAAACCATAACGGTGACGCCTGCACCTCCGCCTACGTTCACTAATCCTCCTGCAGATCAAACGGTCACTTGTGATAATATTCCAACAAGTGCTGCCGATTTGAGTTATACCAATAATGCTTTGGGGGCTTGTGAAATTTCAGGAATGGTTTCTCCGACTTCATCAGGAACTGCGGATATTTGTGGTGGGACGATTTCTTACACTTGGGACTTTACAGACCTTTGTGGAAATACCATTTCACATACGCAAAATATAACGGTGACGCCTGCAGCACCTCCTACTTTTATCAATCCACCAGCCGACCAAACAGCCACTTGCGATAATATTCCTACTGGCGCGCCTGACCTCGATTATACCAATAATGAAAATGGGACTTGCCTCATCATGGGTACAGTTTCTCCAACTCAATCGGGAAGTGCGGACATTTGCGGTGGAACGATTTCTTATACTTGGGACTTCACGGATATTTGTGGTAACAACATTTCACATACCCAAAATATTACGGTAACGCCTGCAACAGCTCCTACTTTTTTAAATCCGCCTGCTGACCTGATGGTCACTTGCGATAATATTC
>CAYGRM010000009.1:30986-35983 GCA_964352225.1 uncultured Saprospiraceae bacterium
TCTCGATTATACGAATAATGAAAATGGAACTTGTCTTGTCATGGGTACCGTTTCTCCAACTCAATCGGGTAGTGCGGACATTTGTGGGGGAACGATTTCTTATACTTGGGACTTTACGGATATTTGTGGAAACAACATTTCGCATACCCAAAATATTACGGTGACACCTGCGGCTGCTCCTACTTTTTTAAATCCGCCTGCTGACCTGATGGTCACTTGCGATAATATTCCAACCGGAGCACCTGATCTCGATTATACGAATAATGAAAATGGAACTTGTCTTGTCATGGGTACCGTTTCTTCAACTCAGTCGGGAAGTGCGGATATTTGCGGTGGAACAATTTCCTATACTTGGGACTTTACGGATATTTGTGGAAACAACATTTCACATACCCAAAATATTACGGTGACACCTGCGGCTGCACCTACTTTTTTAAATCCACCAGCTGACCTGATGGTCACTTGCGATAATATTCCAACCGGAGCACCTGACCTTGATTATACCAATAATGAAAATGGAACTTGTCTCGTCATGGGAACAGTTTCTCCAACTCAATCGGGAAGTGCTGACATTTGCGGTGGTACAATTTCCTATACTTGGGACTTCACGGATATTTGTGGTAATAACATTTCGCATACCCAAAATATTACGGTGACACCTGCGGCTGCTCCTACTTTTTTAAATCCGCCTGCTGACCTGATGGTCACTTGCGATAATATTCCAACCGGAGCACCTGACCTCGATTATACCAATAATGAAAATGGGACTTGCCTCGTCATGGGAACAGTTTCTCCAACTCAATCAGGAAGTGCAGACATTTGTGGTGGAACGATTTCTTATACTTGGGACTTTACGGATATTTGTGGAAACAATATTTCGCATACCCAAAATATTACGGTGACGCCAGCGGCTGCTCCTACTTTTTTAAATCCGCCTGCTGACCTGATGGTCACTTGCGATAATATTCCAACCGGAGCACCTGACCTCGATTATACCAATAATGAAAATGGGACTTGCCTCGTCATGGGAACAGTTTCTCCAACTCAATCAGGAAGTGCAGATATTTGCGGTGGAACGATTTCTTATACTTGGCAGTTTGCAGATATTTGTGGCAATGCCATTTCGCATACGCAAAATATTACCGTCACTCCTGCTGATGCGCCTACTTTTATCAATCCTCCTACCGATCAAACAGTTAGTTGTGCTAATATTCCCACAGGTGCGCCTGACTTAGATTATACCAATAATGAAACTGGAACTTGTCTCGTCATGGGAAGCGTTCCTGCCGTAGAATCTGGAAGTGCTGATGAATGTGGAGGGACGATAACTTATACTTGGACATTTACTGACATTTGTAACAATACAATTACACATGTTCAAAACTATACCGTTACTCCTGCTCCACCTGCTGCTTTTACTGGAAATCTACCTCAAGACATAACAGTCGATTGTGATAATGCTCCCTCTGGTTTTCCACCCAATTTGCCATATACTAATACTGAAAGTGGCGTGTGTGCAATTGCTGGTTCTGCGCAAGCATCTATCTCAGGAGGTTATACAGAATGTGGAGGTGTCATTGGTTACCTTTGGCAATTTACAGATGATTGTGGAAGAACTATTTCTCATACTCAAAATGTTACCGTTGATCCTGCGCCACCTGCTGCTTTTATAAATCCTCCAAGTGCGACGACACTTGATTGTTCTTCTGTTCCAAACATTTTACCAACATTAAGTTATACCAATAACCAAACTGGGCCTTGTGCCATCAACGGAACAGTCTCCGCTATTCAATCTGGTTTTTATGATGCTTGTGGAGGGAATATTACCTACACTTGGACTTTTACAGATAATTGTAATCGAAGTATTTCTCATTCTCAAAATGTGGTGGTTACCCCGGCGAGTGATCCGATGTTTACAAGTTTACCTGCTGATATGACTATCAATTGTGGGGAACAATTTCCGACTCCTCCTAACCTTCCATATACCAATAATGAAACTGGAAATTGTGCCATAACTGGAACCGTTCCTGCAACTGTAACTAGCAATGCAAATGGAGGCATGGAATATACTTGGACTTTTACCAACCCTTGTAATAATTTTACCATAACTCATACTCAAGTCATCGATCAAACACCATCTCCTGACATTACCATCAATCCAACTCAAGTAACTATTTGTGAAGGAGAATCTTTTGATTTATCAACAGTTATGGTTACTGACCTAAATAATACAAATCCAAATATTACTTTTCATAGTAGTACACCAGCATCTATTGGAAATCAAATACCTTCCTCCAATGTGAGTCCATTGACGACCACGACTTATTATATTTTAGCGTCCAATAGTTTTGGCTGTTCGGATGAAACAAGTTTTGATGTGGTGATAGAAGAACCACCATTTGCAGGTATTGATGGGATGGGAGAAATTTGTTTTGACACTCCTAGTAATATAAATCTATTTAGTTATTTATCAGGTTCTTATACTCCGACTGGAACTTGGGTGGACACTTATGGTTCTGGAGTAAATCTTTCCAATCCAAATAATGTGAGTCTTCAGGGATTTCCTCCAGGGACTTATACTTTCGACTATTTTGTAGCTTCAGGAGGAGTTTGTCCAGATGATATGGCATCAGTTACTTTAGAGTTTTTGCCCGATGTATTTATTATTCCATTTGATATTTTGTGTTCAGCTGATCCTGATTTTTACGAAGTATCTATTGCTACTTTTGGAAATAGTATCCTCACTTTTGAAGGAACTTATACTGACTTAGGAAATAATATGGGGATTGTTACGGACATTCCAATTGGGAGTTCTTTATTAATTCTAGCCAGTAATCCTTCTAATATACTTTGTATTTATTCTGTAAATATTTCGCCTCCAGATTGTGATTGTCCAAATGTTGATCCTCCAGTTAATAATGGAAATGCTATTATTTGTGAAGGGGCGTCCAACCCACAATTATCGGTTACAGTTGGGACAGATGAAACTGCCAACTGGTATGATGCACCATCCGGAGGAATATTGTTAGCAAGCGGAAGTAATACATTTACTCCTTCGGAAACGGCGGTTGGTATTTATACTTATTACGTTGAATCTGAAAATCTAACAAGTGGATGTGTCAGTTCAATTCTCACTCCTGTCCAGTTTGAAATTGCTGCAAACCCTTCGGGAAACAATGCGCAACTTGAAGAGTGTGATTTGGATGGAGATGGTTTTGAAGCATTTAATTTGACCGAAGCGAATAGTAATATTAGTTCGAATACAAGCTATTCATTTACCTATTATGAGACATTATCTGATGCTCAAAACGGAACTGATGCTTTGCCAAATATTTATACCAATACAGTTTCACCCACTCAAACATTATTTGTAGTCATTTCTAATTCAGCTAATTGTACTTCTATTGTTGAGTTGACTTTAGTTGTAAATCCTGCTCCAAGTATTTCACTTCAAATTGAAAATGAAACTTGTCTTAATGACGGAGATGGTTCAGTTACGATTAACTCCCCCACAGGTGTAAATTATAGTTTAGATAATGCGACTTGGACTACAAATAATGTTTTTAATAATTTAATTTCAGGAAACTATACTGCTTATGTGGAAGATGGAAATGGTTGTATCGCTTCGCAAAATTTCGATATTAATCCAGGCTTAGAAATCACGCTTAGTTCCTTCGATATAGTTTGTAATGATAATGGAACTGCCAGCGACGCCACAGATGATTTCTATAACATTACATTTACATTAATTAATAATAATGGAAATACAGGGACTTTTACCGTATTTGATGGTAGTCTAAATATTAGTTCATTAAATTACAATCAGTCCAATACCATTTCACTTCCAGCTCAAGGGCAATCTTTGACTTTGACATTTACGGATGACCAAGTGGCTTGTTTTATTACTCAGGAAATTGGCCCACTAAATTCATGTTCTACAGATTGTTCGATAAGCATTGACCAATTGGATATCACTTGTTCTGACAATGGAACGGGTAACAATGCTACTGATGATTTTTACACTATTACCATTAATGCATCGGCAATTAATGGTTCTGCTAACAATACTTATAATGTTTTAATTGATGGAATTTTAAATTTCAATTACACTTATAACAATGCTGCTACATTTACGCTTCCTGCTAATGGGAGTTCTCCAATAATTTCAGTTGTTGACAATCAAGACGTGCAATGCCAAGCGACTCAGACCATTGGGTCACTCGAAGAATGTTCTGATCCTTGTGTGATTCAATTTACTTCAGTTGATTTTATTTGCAATGACAACGGAACGATCACAGATCCAACTGATGATTTTTATGAAATAAATATTCAAGCTTCGGCAGTTAATTTTGGCGCATTGAATAGTTTTGAAATTTTTGCTAATAATATTTCACAAGGCATTTTCACCTATGCAACGGGAGGAATTTTTACCCTCCCTGCTGATGGAAATGCTGTGCAAATTTTAATTCAAGATGCCGACGAACCACTTTGTTTTGCTGAACAAAATATCGGAACACTCGAACCTTGTAACGAAGATTGCACCATCAATGCTACCGTCTCCAATATCGTTTGTGACGACAATGGAACGGGCAATGATGACTCGGATGATACCTTTACTTTTGACGTTTTAGTCAATGGACAAAATACTGGAGCCACTTGGCAATCAACGGACGGAACACTTGCTGGAACTTACGGAACGACGCAAAATTTCGGGCCGTATCTAATTGCTGATGGAAATTTAAATTTTGATTTGCAAGATGTGACCACGGCAACTTGTTTGACTTCTATTTCCATAAATGCTCCTACAACTTGTTCTGATCCTTGTGTAATTAATTTTGAGGTAGTCGATGTCGTTTGTAATAACAACGGAACGATTACAGACCCAACCGATGATTTTTATGAAATAAATATTCAAGCTTCAGCAGTCAACTTTGGGGCAACCAATAGCTTTGAAATTTTTGCTAATAATATTTCCCAGGGAGTTTTCACCTATGCAA
>CAYGRM010000009.1:36083-49614 GCA_964352225.1 uncultured Saprospiraceae bacterium
TGATGGAAATTTAAATTTTGATTTGCAAGATGTGACCACGGCAACTTGCTTGACTTCTATTTCCATAAATGCGCCTGCGACTTGTTCCTCTTGTCCACAAACAGTCGATGCTGGGAATGGCAGCACATTAACTTGTAACAATACGATTGCAAACTTAAATGGATCTTCTTCAGAGATTGGAATTTACCTTTGGACTGGACCTAATTCTTTTTCTTCAACCGATTTAATTACTACTACCACTAGTCCAGGTTGGTACTATTTAACTGGAACTTATGCTAATAATTGTGCTGCAACCGATAGTGTTTTTATTGACATAGAAAATGATTTACCTACTGCCAATGCTGGACCTGATCAATCTATTACTTGCGATATTTTGGAAGTAACTTTGAATGGTTTAGGCAGTTCTGGTTCTAATTTGGAATTTGAATGGACAACTGCTGCAGGTATTTTTATTTCTGACCAAACGCAAATAACCATAAATACTCCGGGGATTTATAATTTACAATTAACGGATTTAGTAAGTGGTTGTACCTCCACCGATCAAGTGGAAGTATTGGAAGATACAGATCTTCCTTCTGCTGTAATTTTTGCTGATCCGGATAACATTTTAGATTGTGTGATCAGCAGTATTACCTTGACTTCGGCAAATGAACCGAATGTAATTTACAGTTGGAATTCAATTATTGCTACAGAATATGTAGTAACTGAAGGAGGTGTTGTTGATCTGATTGCAATAGATACCATTTCAGGTTGTGAAAATTTTAACCAAGTTACCATTACTGATATTCAAGATTATCCATTTGTCAATTTAGATACTCCTTCGCCAATTAGCTGCTATGAACCAAATACTTTAATCGATGGTTCCAGTTCTCAGCAAGGGTTAAATATCGTTTACAATTGGTTTGATGCTAACAATAATTTGATCGTTGGGCAAAATGGAAACACCTTGTTAATTGACAATGGAGGTTTTTATTATTTGCAATTAATTGATACGTTGAATGGTTGCGAAAATATTGATTCTGTTTTTGTTGAAAGTTTGTTGAATGTTCCCTTGGCTCAAGCGGTAGAAGATATCACTTTGTTTTGTGGAGATACAGAAACGAATTTAAATGTAAACATTTTAGGTGCAATAGATGATCTTGAAATAATTTGGACAACAGCAAATGGAAACATCGTGTCAGGTGCAACCACTCAAAATCCTTTAGTCAATCAGTCTGGAATTTATACAGTTACTATTCAAGACACGATTAGTGGATGTATCACTACTGACAATTTGGAAGTCATTATTAACAACAATGTTCCTCAACTGATGGTAGCGGATGTTTACGATGAAACCTGTTTTGATGCTAACGATGGATTGATTGTCATTTCCAATATTTCAGGTGGGGAACCTCCATTTACTTATACCTTAAACGGAAGTCCAACGGACAACTCAGGACAATTCCAAAACCTTGCTCCTGGTTTTTATAACATTACAATTACGGATGCCAACGGTTGTACTTTAGAGGACAACTTCATCATCAATCCTGGGATAAATCTTGAATTAAGCCTTCCTGAGGTCATCGAGATTCTCGAAGGAAATTCATCCACAATTCAAGCAATTGTAAATGTCCCAGTTGATAGTTTAGAATATATTCAATGGGCTCCGCCAGAATTTTTATCCTGCGATACTTGCTTAACTACAACTGTCGAAACACTCGATGATCAAACTTTCCAACTCACGATCATCGATA
The DNA here is from genome assembly GCA_964352225.1 of uncultured Saprospiraceae bacterium. Lineage (GTDB taxonomy): Bacteria > Bacteroidota > Bacteroidia > Chitinophagales > Saprospiraceae > CAJQQY01. The sequence goes on from CAYGRM010000009.1 coordinate 37,817, forward strand.
ATAATGGATGTATTGCTATCGCAGTTATCAATATCATCATACTCCCACAAGTAAAAGTTTACATTCCAAATGTATTTTCTCCTAACTTTGATGGGTACAATGATTACTTCACTTTATTTGCCAATGATCAAGTAGATGAAATTTTAGAATTATCAATTTTTGATCGATGGGGTGAGCATGTTTTCAAAAAAGAAAATTTTCAACCCAATGATCCGATCTTAGGATGGGATGGTAGATTCAAAGGGGAGGATTTGAATCCAGCTGTATTTGTTTATATTTTTGAAGTGAAATTAAAGGATGGGTCGACGAAGGTATTCTCGGGAGATGTTACTTTACAGAAATAATTTTTAATTTAGTCCTTCCAGAACTTTAAGTTCTGGAAGGACTTTTAGAATAATAGAAACCTATACAAACCTTCCATTTGGATCATGTGCATATGCCGAATCAATATCCACCAACCGCTCCAAAGTAAAAGCAAAAAGATCAAACAAAGCTTTAATCTGAGCCTCATTTCTCAATACACCAACACATTGAAAATATAATTCATCTACACCTTCTGGATATTTTTTAGTAAAAATTCCTTCGTCATCTCTGATTTCAAAATGAATTCTTGGATGCTTTTCGATCAAGGCTTTTATCTCATCACCTGCTAAAAGTCTTGCTATCTGAAATTGATCATTACCTTTAATCACAAAGTCTTTATCAAAATATTCATCCCCAACCTCAATATCTTGCATCCCAAAATATTTCCCCATATTTGAAAAAAATCCAGCTCGATAAATCTTAAAATATAATCCATCTCGATTTACAAAAGGCGCTCGCATTCGAGTATAAGTTACAGAGGTTTTTCCTGTACTCTGAGTATAGGTATCTAAAATAATTTCCCACTCACCATGCAAATAAGAAATATAATCTCTTTCCCAAAATCCACCATCGCGATATTCAGCTCCGATATCATAAGCGATTTGAGCCCATATTTCATCTCTTGATGATCCAAATATACTTCGTAACATGTTCTACTCTTTATATTAATTTATCAAACAAATCTAGTATTTAAATTAGATCCATATGCTGAATCAATTTCAACTAAACGCTCTAAGACATATGAAAAAAGGTCAAATAAAGTTATTGCTTCCATTCAATTTCCAATAGCTTTTTAGTGAAAAATCATTAGTTGAATTTGGGTAAATATTTATTTTCATTTGCATTCACTTACTTTAGGCTAGTTCTAATATCAATAAAACCGATAGGTAAACTTCGCTAGAAAAATATTATTTGCTCGATTTCTAAGTAAATCATCCCTCAACGATGGAAATATATCATTCTGAGGATCACCAAAACTAGTCGTCGATTGCGTCCAAACTAAAAAGAATTCAGACCCAGGCTTGTACTCCCATCGAATCACCATGTTGGATCGAAATTCCATGAAATTAAAATCTGGCTGTCCAAATGAATAATCCTCATCAGGGTCAAATCCATTCCTATTTTCATCAATGAAAAATTTCTCCTCCTCCTCTGAATAGGTAATTTGATCATCATCATATAATTTATATCTTTCCTCAAAATCTCGATTGATCGGATCTGTAATATATTTAAAATCAGAATAATTTCCTTTTGAAATGAAAGGTTGTCCCCAATATTGAAAAGAAAGATTTGGTGTCAAACTATAATTCAGTCGCAGCGATGTCGAAAAAGTTTTTTGAAAAATAGTTCCTGTGATGTACCGATCTTCATTTTCGAAGACATTATAACTTACATTCTGAATCACTCTTTTTTGTTGAAAATAACTGACATTTAGCGATACCTGAAGCGCATTAATTGGTTGATAACTCACATTCCCACTTAAGCTCCTAACCGTCACCGAACCTTTATCTTGACCAATTCCATTAAACATTCCTCCATTCAAAAACACCTGAGCTTTCTTTCGAGAATCCGATCCGATATTGACAAAACTATAAATTCCACTTGACTGTCGCAACTTGGGCCCTCCAAAAAGTGCCTTAGCGCTGATGTCTTTAAATTCATAGCTAAAACCTCCACCGAGGCTCCAGAAATTTTTCAAAGAAGAAGAAACATTGGCATTGATTCCTTGATAAATATTTTCCCCATCAAAATTCCAACGAGAGTAGGTATTAAAATTTGCCCCCAATTGTCGAAAAATCGAAAATGGTTTTGGCCAACGATATCCTATCCAATTCACAAAGTCAATCTGGTCAGCAGTATTCAAAAATCCAATATCATTTAACTCTAACTCAGGTGATCGCCAAGTAACTCCTGATTGGAAACTCAGGTTATCTTTTCCTCCATAGTTCCCAATGGAAAGTGTTCCACCTTGCCCCGTCAAACTCGTTTTGGTATCATCTACAGAAAGGTGAGTAGCATCAGGTCGCTGAAAATAATGACCAAATGATTCTTGTGTTTCCTTAATTTTTAACGCAGTTCCTGTTACATGGCTAAATATAAAATTCGCATTGATTCGCCATTCCCTTTCCTTCCAAGAATGGAACAAATTAATTCCGCCTGAATAAGCTTGGTCATGAAATTGATCAATCAAATTAGTATCATCAATAAACCTTTTGACGTGCGTCAGAGAAAGTCCAATTTGAGAAGCACCGTTTTTAAAATCTTTGGAGACTCGACCCACAAAATAATTAGAAAGGGGCTCAACTAATTCTTGCGTCTCCTCTCCATCCAAGGAAATTTTAACATGCTCCTTGGATGTTACACTTTCTAATAAACCAATTGACCAGCCATCTTGAGTTTTTCCACTTAGCTTTGCTGCTCCCAAAATATTAGTAAATCGAGGTCGCTGAGAATAGGCATTATCCGCAATCGAAACGCTTCCCGAAGGCGAGGATCCTATCCTTCTAGAATAAAAAAGATTATCATTTCCGAAGGAACCACCCGCATCTAACTCCGCTACTTGAAAACTAAAAATATTTGCATTCTCAATAAAGAAAGGTCGTTGCTCGTTAAAGAAAATTTGGAAACCATCTAATGCCAAAGCTGAAGGGTCTGCTTCAACTTGCCCAAAATCCGGGTTGATCGTAAAGTCTAAAGTCAAATCATTGGTCAATCCTATTTTCCCATCTACCCCTGCATTTAATTTAGTTTTCGTTCCAGTCGCAAAAGGGTTGCCTTCTTCTTTTTTTGCAAAATTAAAACTGCTTACAACATAAGGTTGCAATTCTATTTGACGCTTTGGCTGAATATCTTTGATCCCATGAAGCTCTGCAAAATTACTTACCCAACCATTCACATTTCGAGGAACGAACTGAAAAGTACTTCGTTCATCTGCTCCAAAATCTCGTCGCATAATACTGAATCCCCAAGTATGAACTTCCTTGTCTGCAAAGCGAAGTTGGCTCAATGGAATTTTCACTTCAGCTGTCCAACCATCAGCCACAATCTTAGTTTCGCCATACCAAATTGGATTCCAATTAGTGTCCCAATTATTTCCATTACCAGAAATAAACTCATCCCCTTTTACCCCCGAAGCTGAAAGCGTAAATGAAAAAGCAGTATTTTTATCAAAATAACTGTCTATGTTTATCTCCATCCAATCTCCTGGAAAATTATCTCTCCGACTCAATCTACTTTCTATTTTTTGGGGATCATTGTGATAAGCATAATAAGCTACATATAAATTATCATCGTCGTATTTTATTTTAAACTTGGTTTGTTGCTTTGGCTGATCTCCATTGTTAGGTTCAAGCACAGTAAAGTCTTCCCCCCACTCTACATCAGCCCATTCATCATCATTTATAATTCCATCAATAACTGGTACTTCCAACTGAACCCGCGCTGTGGTATATGACTTTCGCTTAAATTCTTGAGCAGATAGCGAGGTTATACAAATGAGTACTGTACCGATGGTAGCAATTATTTTTTTCAATGTTGACATTTTTTTTTAAAATAAGATTTTAAATATCAATAATTTGAGTTTACTATTAAGACTGTATACTTTGATAATTTGCACGCAAATTAAAAAGAACAATACGTTAAAGTAATTTAAATGTAGTCGGGGTTTGAATGGAAATTATCTTTAGATCTAAAGACAACTTAAAAGAGAGGTAAGATGCAATTCAATTATTTTTTTATAAAAACATGCTATTGGGGTTTTAAAGAAAAAAAATTAGAAAAAAATTAACAATCGAAATCCTTTCCCTCTTTTCTCATTTGCATGATTCGTTCGATAATTTCATCTATTCTAGTTTCGGCAACCGTATTTGATTTTTTAAATCGAACACATCCTTTTCCTAGGTTTAATCCTTGCAGCAAAAGACCTTCAGGATCAACTTTCTTAATATTTCCAATATAAAAACTCACATAATTCATCTGCGCATTCAGTTAAAATAACACACCTTCTGCGTCACTATAACTCAACATTTTATAATGAATCCCTTCGACTAATTGAGGTGCTTTAGCTTTAATGATTTTTCGAAGTTCTTGAACCTTTTCATATCGCCAATCTTTTTCCAATTGGTTGAGATATTCGGCAGGTGTTTTGACATCGTATTGCATAGTTAATAATTTTAATCTATTGGCGAAATCCTGATTGTAATATCTAAAAAATCAATCATCCTCCAAGTTAGTTTGCAAGGCATCCCGCGTCCAAGTTTTTTCCAATCCTGCTTGCATATTCTTAAAGTGAGTAACTCCTTGATGAATATTCAAAAAATAATTTTGCGCTCCCATTTCATCAACAAAACCGCTTTTAGCTACAAAATCTCTCACCGGTCCAATCATACCAGAAATATAAAAAGTAATATTTCTACTATTTAAATATTGTTGCAACTCCTTTAAAGTATGAAATCCTGTACTATCCATATCATGCATACTACTCGCATCCAACAAAATCATTTTAGTTTCCACTTCTCTTTCATTGATTATTTCTTGAATGGTTTCTTGGAAATACGAAGCATTTCCAAAATATAGTTGATCGTCAAATCTAATTACCAAAATATCCTCAGGTTGCATCGCTGATTCAAAGCGATCAATATTTCGATAATTAATCGACTCTGGTAATTTCCCTAGAATGGCAATATGCGGTTTGGAACTACGATACAAAACCATACAAATTGATAACACCACTCCTGCCAGTACACCTTCCTCGATTCCTAAAGATAACGTTACTATAAAGGTAGTCAACATCATATAAAAATCAGAGCGATGAGTATGCCATAGATGTTTGGCCTCCTGCCAATCAAATAAACTGATGACTGATAACAATATAATTGCAGCTAATATCGCCTTCGGCAAAAAGTAAAATAGTGGGGTCAAAAAAACCAAAGTCAACCCAATTAATATCGCTGTAAAAATAGATGAAAAACCAGATCGTGCTCCCGCTTCATTGTTAACCGCTGACCGAGTGAAACTTCCTGAAGTGGGAATGGATTGAAAGAATGCACCTCCAATTTTTGAAATACCGAGTGCAATTAATTCTTGATTTGCTCTAATTTGATAATCACCATGCTTGGATTGGAGCACTTTTGCAATGGCGATACTTTCGACAATACAGATGATGGTTACGGTAAAAATAGTAGGATATAAAATCTTTATTTGCTCCCAAGTAATCTCTGGTATTTGGAAGCTAGGTAATCCTTGGGGCACACCTTTTACAAGTTCTACTCCCATTTTTTCTTCTCCTACAAAATAAACTAACAACGTTCCTAGAATCACAACTAATAATGCTCCGGGGATAGCTTTATTTATTTTTTTTAAAATCAACATTACAATGATACTTGCAAAACACAAAGCTACCGTAACCCAATTAGTTTCAGAAAAATGATTTGATGCATAATGAATTGTTTCGTAAACATGCGAAAATCTTGGTATAGAAATACCTAACAAATCTTTCAACTGACTAATCGCAATGATGATGGCTGCCGCGGAGGTGAAACCAACAATGACTGGATGAGAAATAAAATTAACTAAAAAACCTAATCGAAATACACCCAACAACATTTGCGCAATCCCAACCAACATCCCTGTCAGAATCACTAACGAAATATATTCAGGAGTCATAGGATCAGCAATTTGACTTACACCCGCTAAGACCAAAAGTGCTGAAATCGCAACTGGCCCAATCGACATTTGTCGAGAGGTTCCTAAAATTGCATATAATAATAGTGGAATTAATCCTCCATATAATCCATAAATCGGAGGCATTCCAGCAAGCATAGCATAAGCCATTCCTTGAGGAACTAACATCACAGCAACAGTAGTTCCTGCAATTAGATCTTTTCTCCAATCTTGGGTAGAATGAGTTGAAAAGTTTTCAGCAATTGGAAAAAAGGACTTTAAATTCATTCTGCAAAAATAAGTGTTTCAGAGCTAAATTCTGTAACCTGTATCACATTAGTATTATTTTTTTGGGGTTTTACATAAAAAAAGATACATAAAGAGCATCCCTTGAAACCAATAGTAATTTATGAAATAGGTCTGATGATGTTATCTAAGGGTTATTGATGAATTCATTTGGTCATTTATTAATAGTTATTGAGTTAATGGTTATTTCCAAAATGGGACTTCTAAAAATGGTGCGATTAATAACTCATTAACCAATAACTTAATAACCAAATGAAATCATCTAGAATCTATCTAAGATGGTAGCACATAAATTAAAATAGGAAAAAGTATATATATTATCTATTCCTTCTTATCTTATCTTAGAGGTATTATCTAGTTTCATCCATGAATATTATTGATCAAAACTTTACAAAATTCATATGAGATCTTTTCTGTAAATTTAGTTTTCTCAGTACATTAGATATTTATATTCAATAAATAACAATACGATTTTCGCTGATATTAATTCAATTCCTTTCTTCCATTCAATTAATATTGTGATCACAATTAAATTATTATGACCTTTCAAAACAAATATCATCATGCAAATTAAAAACACCATCAACCAAAAAACACTCATCTGTTCGTTTAGAATTCTGTGTTTACTATTAGTGATGCTACTGATTACTCCTGCTTCTATTCTGGCGCAAGATACGATACCAGAAACCGTAGAAGTTAAAATGAAAGATGGGTCTACTGTCATTGGAACATTAGTAACAGAAACTACGGATAAAGTAGTTGTTAGAACCAAGAATCTTGGAGAGATTACTATCCTAAAATCCACCATCATTGAACTTAAAAGACTTCGCTCGGATAATATGGTAGATGGGGTGTACTGGCACGAAAACCCCAATCCAACTCGTAACCTTTATGGACCTACAGGCTATAGCTTACGTAAAGGAGAAGGGTATTATCAAAATATCATGATCTTTGCCAATCAAGTAAGTTATGGTTTTACGGATCAATTTACCATTGGTCTTGGTTTTGAAATCGTATCAATACTTGCAGGTGCCAATAGTTTTGGCGACGGCCCCAATATTCCAGGATTTACGATTACTCCTAAATATTCTTTTCCAATAAAAAAAGATAAATGGAATGTTGGCGTAGGCGTGTTAGCCCTTCATATACCTGGCGAGGAGGCATTATTTTCTGCAGGAATTATTTACGGGGTAAGCACTTGGGGATCTAGAGATAATAATTTCACTTTAGGATTAGGGTTTGGAGTGGCAGATGGAGAATTAACCGCTAATCCAACCATTACTTTATCTGGCAACAAAAGAGTTGGACGTCGCTTTGGTATTGTAACTGAGAACTGGTTTATTCCAGTAGGTGGAGAATATGGCACTCTTCTCTCCTTGGGCTTTAGATATATTGGCGAACGAATTACTTGGGATTTTGCTTTATTTGGAGCTGGCGGAGAGGGTGAGTTTTTCGTTTCCCCTGTACCATTGATAGGAATTGCTTTACCATTTGGAACTGGTTGGAAAGGGTAATCATTTTAATCCATTTACGATAAGTAGTGACTAAAATTAGAGATGAGTTATTTCGAGATTATTTTTTTTGACAAAAATTATCATCTCGAAATAACAGCTCTAAATGATTTCTGTTTACAATGTCTCCATGATCTCTTTCCACAACCCTTCCTTAATAATTTTTACTGAAAATTTCTCCGCTGCTACAAGTTTTACTTTCCCTGGTTTGTCACCTACGATGAGATAATCCGTTTTTCCAGATATATCATCAGTTGGTTTTGCGCCAATTGATTTGACCAATTTTTCTAGTTCTTTTCGAGGTGCATTTAATTTACCGGTGAAGACGACTCGCTTATTGATAAATGTTCTTCGGTAAGTTTCGTTCAACATTTTAAGCCATTGCTTTTCAGTTATCTTTCTGACATTGTGCTTTTTAGCTGCCGTTAATTTCGATGCACCTGGATCTTTTCCCACAACTAAATAGTCTGTTTTCCCAGAAATAGCGCTGATATAATTTGCTCCTACTGCTTTGACTTTTTCAGCATGAGCATTTCTGCTTTCCGAAAGTGCGCCGGTGAAAACTATATTTTTTCCATCCAAAGCTCCTGAGAAAGTTCTGATAATTTTTGTTTTAGATTTTGGTTTGGCTTTAGTTTTTGGTTTAGCTTTAGTCGCTGACTTTTTCTTTGGAGTATTGGCAGCTCCAGGATTTACTTGAGTAGTTTTCTTAACTGGAATTGCAAATGGTTCTACAGCTGCAAGCAATTTATCAATCATAGTTCCACTCGCTGCTCCTTTCCATTTACCCAAATCAACATATTGTGCTCTTCGATAACCGAATGGTAAACGTGTATCTTTGATCAAGGCAGGAACCAAAATTTCTCGATTCAATCCTTCATAGGCTTCTTCCAAAACCCAGTTGGATTCCACAGAGTTGGGTGACCAAAGCACAACGATACAATTGGCAGCATCCAAGGCTTTACTAATCGCAGTATCAAATGCTTTACCCGGTTTGAGATTTTTATCCCACCATACTTTCCATCCTTGTTTTTCAAAAACAGCGGCAAGTTTTTTAGTGGTTGATCTGTCTTTACTGGAGTAACTGATAAATATATGGCTCATTGATGAAAATTGTTTTTTGTAAAAATAAAAAAAAGAATCGTCAAAAGATTTTAGAGCATGCTCTAAAACCAATTCGACTCAGGATTAATTTTTACTAAGTTATGTTGAATCGCAAAAACGACTAACCCTGCGGTATTTCGACAACCTGCCTTTTCCAATAATTTATTCCGATGACCATCAACAGTTCGAGGAGAAATAAATAACTTTTCGCCAATTTCGGCAGTTTTATATTGCTCGCAGATAAGTTGTAAAACTTCTTTCTCCCGAGCAGTCAAATCAATTTGAAAAGGCATATTAATTTTCGGACGGGTCTTCTGAATCATGTTCTCTCGAATGATTTCCATGACCGCTTGATTATAAAAAAATCCTTTATCGGCTACTTCTCTAATCGTTTGTTCCACTTCTTCGGGCGAGGTGTTTTTTGGAAGGTAAGAAGCCGCACCTATTTCGACCATGTTGATGATGAACGATTTAGAGAAATAGGTAGACAAAACAATGATGCTTAATTCAGGATGTTTTTCTTTTAAAACTTTAGCCGTATCAATTCCATTGAGCACCGGCATATTTAAATCTAACAATACGACTTGTGGCTCCTCATCTGCAACTGCAAGCTGATCTAATAACTCTTGACCATTTCCAGCTTCCATGACATATTCTATTCCTTCAAATTCATCGATAAGCATTCCCATCCCTTTTCGGAATAAAGCTTCATCATCTGTGATTGCTACTTTTATCATAGTTTATTTTATTTATCTTACTGAACTCGCACCAGCGGAGTGGATTTTACTTTTTCTTTTCAATGAAAAACTTACACCTCTGCTGAAATCCGAACCAATATCCCTTCTCCCTCAGAAGATTGAATATTCATTTTTCCTCCAATCATTTTTACTCGACTTTCCATATTTTGAGTGCCCAATCCTTTTTTCTCTGCTAATTTCGCAAGATCAAAACCTTTACCATTATCTCGATATTCCAATTCTACTTTTTTAGAGCCTAACCAAAGATCAATCGAAATTTGCTCTGCTTTGCCATGCTTGATAGAATTGCTAATCAACTCTTGAATAATTCTAAACAAATTTAATTCAGTCGTTTTATCCGCTAATCGACCTTCGTTTTGTCTGACTGATAACAATACATTTACGGATCCTGACTTTTGATAAGGTTCACATAATTCATTAACCGCTTCGATCAATCCAAAGTTATCCAAGGTTGGTGGCAAGAGGTCATGAGAAATTCTGCGTGTCGTGTCAATTGTGGTATTAATTACTTCATTGATATCCGAAACCATCCCTAAGATCGGTGGTGATTCTTTGGCAGCACGCTCGATGCGATGCATATTTAAAAAGATGACATTGAGCTTCGACCCAATGTCATCATGTAGATCTTTCGCTATTCGTTTTCTTTCCTTTTCTTGAGTAAGGATATTATGGTAGAGTAATTTTTCTTGATGTTGCAATTCAGCTTCTTTGGCTTTAAGTTGTTCTGTTTGTAATTTTCTTTGAGAAAAAGAAAAGAACAAAATAAAAGCAATCGCCAATAACATCATGACAAAAATGCCTACTCCCATTAAGATAAAAACCTCGTTTTGCTGAAAGCTACTTTCCATATACTGATTAGGATTAGGAGTTGAAAAATGGCGTTTAGTAAAGCATTAAAAAGCCAGAAACCATTATAAGATGTAGTGCTTGATTCATTTGAAATGAGCATTTTCATAAACATCACAATAAATAAACTTCCTGAATAGTAAAGTATTGTTGCAAAATTTATGAGTAGTAATGATTGATTTTCAGATTTTGAAAAATCTGTTATTCCAAAATTTAAAAAGAAATAATAAATAGCATATCCAATAATAATAATTTGAACTAACGTTTTTGCATTGCTATTAAAACCAGTAATTGGTTCTAAAAAAATCGAATTTAAAACAATCAAAACAGCAACAATCAAAACAAAAGGCCAATGATATTTTCGAATATTTTCATTCCCTTTAAATAAATACCGATAGAATAATGACCATGTTAAAAATTCAAAAAAAGTATAAATATGAAGAAGATATAAATTATTAGTTCCAGCACTAAATAAAGTTTTTGATATGATTTCAGTTAATAAATTCAATACCAAAAAGTACCCTAATACTTTTATATCAATTGGTAATTTTCTAAATTTTATTAAATATAGAAGTAAAGAAATCGTCAAAATGGCAACAGCTATATTACCAAGACTTATAGCAACTTTTCCAATCATATAATCTTTTTTCTTCTTAACTAGTTATATTACTCACTACACAAAGTTGGACAAGGAGATGTAAAATCCCAAAATCTTTCCCCTCCTGCCCCTTTCGAGGCTAACACATCAATTTCACCATTTACAAATGCATTTGACATATCCTTATCAGAAAAGAATAAATCTAACATTGGTTTTCCTGACTGAGGATTATCTTTTATTCCCAAATATGCAGTAACCTGTCCTCCGGGAATACTTGTTACCATTTGTTGTAACTCACACTTTGGAATAGAAAAGAAAATTACATCTGGATTTTCAACTGAATTACTAGTTGTTTTTAAAGAGTCGATAAGTGCCCTATTCGATGCTAAATATGTGCTGTAACTAATTAGCATATCAAAAGCTTGTTCTGAAGATATCGTGTCTGGTTGAACTTTTGAACAATCATTATCAGCAACTAAATCAGTTTTACGCTCTCCATAAATGTTGAATAATAACGCAAATAAAGTTAGTGAAAATAAAACTGTCCACGCATTTGGTTTAAAATTCATAATCATTTGTTTTTTAGGTTCAAAAAATAGGTTCTAGATGATTTCATTTGGTTATTAAGTTATTGGTTAATGAGTTATTAGT
>CAYGRM010000010.1:0-33510 GCA_964352225.1 uncultured Saprospiraceae bacterium
TTTGAACGCAGATTTTTTATCCAATTTCAAAACCTTATTAATTTAAAAATGTTGAAATTTCCATATTTTCTTAATAAAATATCAGGAATTCCTATTAAAATATTGCATTTTTGCAATTCCTATTTTTTATCAATTCAAATAATTAATTTAAAAGTAAAATATTATGGCTGAAGTAATTCGAATGCCTCGAATGAGTGATACAATGACCGAAGGTAACATCGTTGGTTGGTTAAAAGAAGAAGGTGAAGCGGTTGAACCAGGTGATACACTTGCGGAAGTAGAAACAGATAAAGCAACGATGGAATTAGATAGTTATTCTGAAGGTGTGCTTTTGCATATCGCGGTAAAAGAAGGAACTGTGCCGATTAATGGAGTAATAGCTGTTGTTGGTGAAGAAGGCGAAGATTGGCAAGCTGCCATCGCTGCTGATGAAGGTGGAGGAAGTGCTCCTGCTGAATCTAAACCTGAAGCTAACTCAGAACCTGAACCAAAAGCTGAAGTGGAATCAGCGAATGTGGATATTGTTGAATCTCCAAGTGCTGCTAGACCAGAAGCTAGAATAAAGGCTTCTCCATTGGCAAAAAGTATGGCTACCGAAGCTGGAATTGATATTGCTCAAATCAAAGGCTCTGGTGATAACGGTAGAATTGTAAAAAAAGATGTGGAAGCATTTCTAGGTGGATCAGTATCTGCTCCCGCTAGTGCACCTGCTGCTCAACCGAAGCCTGACATTCAGGCTCCGCCTGCTGTTCAACCATTTGTACATGCAGGAGGGGAAGGTTACGAAGATGTGCCGATGAGTATGATGCGAAAAGCAATTTCTAGAAATGTGGTTGCTAATAAATTTTCTGCACCGCATTTTTATTTGACTATTGAAATGGATATGGAAAAAGCGATCGAGTCACGTGTCAAAATGAACGAGATTTCACCTACTAAAATTTCTTTTAATGATTTAGTATTGAAAGCTGCTGCTGTTGCCCTTCGCAAACACTCGATCATCAATGCATCTTGGTTGGATGAAAATACTATTCGATATAACCAAAGTATCAATATTGGAGTTGCAGTAGCGACACCTGATGGATTATTACTTCCAGTTATTCGGCATACGGATATGAAATCTTTATCTCAAATTAATGCTGAAGTTCGATCTTTAGCTGGTTTGGCAAGAGATAAAAAATTACCTCCTGAGGAAATGCAAGGAAGTACATTTATGGTTTCAAATTTAGGAAATTATGGAATTGAAGAATTTACAGCAATCGTAAACCGCCCTAATGCTTGCTCAATGGCAGTCGGTGCAATCGTTGACAAACCAGTTGTAAAAAATGGGGAAGTTGTACCAGGCAAACGAATGAAAGTAACTTTGTCTTGCGATCATAGAGTTGTGGATGGAGCTACTGGAGCAGAATTTTTACAAACATTTAAATCTGTGATGGAAGATCCAATTAGAATGTTAGTATAATCTTTTTACTAAAAAATATAAAAGTCGAAATGAGTTAAAAAACCTTATTTCGACTTTTTTGTTTATAAAAATATGAAAAAGACATTAGTATTAGGTGCTTCTACCAAGCCTGAAAGGTATGGAAATATCGCTACTCGTAGATTAAAATTATACAATCATGAAGTTGTTCCTGTCGGAAATCGTGCAGGGGAAATTGATGGGATAGAAATTCTTTTGGGAAAACCTGAAGTGGATGATGTTGATACAATTACTCTTTACCTTAATCCAAAACGTCAAGTGGAATTTTATAACTACATCATTGGTTTAAAACCTAAACGAATCATATTTAATCCTGGAACAGAAAATCCTGAATTGGTAAAACTAGCACGTCAACATGGAATTGAATCAGAAATTGCTTGTACTTTAGTTTTGCTTTCTGTAGGTCAATACTAATTTTCTTCCTCAATTTTATATAAAATGAAAAACGGGCTATCAAATTAATGATAGCCCGTTTTTTATCTTCAAGAAGGTCGTCCTTAGAAACCTGCTTCTTTATTTCCTTGGAAATTAGTTCCACCTGCTCCAGAGCCAGCATTTGCTCGGCAATCAGGTCGTCCCATTTCAGTTTCGCCATTAGCTAAGTCAAATTCAACACGACGATTCATCATATTGCTAGCATTAGTAGAAACCAAAGTGTTTTCTTCACCTCCATATCTTAATACTAATCTATCTCTAGAAATTCCATACTTGCTTACCAAGTAATTAATCGCAGTTTCAGCACGATTATAAGATAATACTTCATTGTAGCAGTTGCTAGAAGTTTTATCTGTATGTCCTGTTACAACTACTTTTACTTTTGGATTTTGCTTCAAAACTGTAGCAACATGGTGTAAAGAACCATAAGAAGAGTTCTTCAAGCTATACTTGTTCAAATCGAAGTGAATCATTGGTAAGAACCAATCTGCAGCAGAAGGCATTGGAGTTGCAGCAGCATTAGCAGCAATCTTAGCATCTACAATTCGATTTACATCGTCTTCACTAGTATAGTTAGGATTAGGAATAGAAGCGATACCATCAGCATCTACCGTATTCACATATCCTGCAGGTGTGTAAGGTTCTTTATCCAAACCATCAACAACTCCATCTCCATCACTATCTAAAGCAATTCCTCGAGTATCAACAGGGTATCCAGCTACAGAATTTTTCTCTTGGTCAATCATATCGATAACACCGTCTCCGTCAGAGTCAGTCATATCAAGTTTTGGACGAGCTTTAACTTCTGCGATATCATCAGCTAATAAATCCATAGGACTTACCCACCAAAGTGGTTCAGATGCTTTTTCAGAATCTCCAATATTGAAGTTCAATCTAATATTCGTATAGTTGATTAAATCTCTATACTGAGTTGTTACACCTGGCGATCTCCATCGGTATCCATCCACAAGGTCAGCTTCGTTTCCGAAAATGGCTTTCACTTGATGCTCAAGACCAATATTGAACTTTTCATTAACTCGGTAAGAAACACCAAATCCAAAGGTAGCATGAATATTCATCTGTCTGCTATCTCCATCTTTTCTTCTTCCGGCAGCAGTTTCAGCTCTAGTTTCATAATCACCGTCAAGGATGTCTTTAACTCTTGATGCAGCGTCTTTTCTGTCATCTCGACTATTTCCTGTATTTAATCCAGTACCAACAGAATTAAAGTCATGAATGTTACCGCTGTCATCGGTAGCATCGTAATAAGCTTTATAGGTGTTAACACCTGGTCCAGCTAATACATACCAGTTCATTTTACGAGTTTGGTTTTTGAAATTAAAACTGTTCAAGCTGAATACACCTTGAAGGTCAACTGAAAAGAATTCAGTTTTGTAGTTGTGGTACCAATCATTAGTGTTGTATCCCAAATTTCTCAAAACAGAATTTGCCTGAGTAGGACCATTTAATGAATTACCAGAATTTCTAGGTTCTAAACCTAGAGCGCGACCATACATCGCGTCTAATCGCAATGACCAAGCATAGTCTAAAGCTCTTCTTACATGAAACCCAGCACCAAAACTTGGTCTAGGCAATACATCTCCAACTACCATGAAGTGTCCAGCGTGAACGCCGACTTCCCACATGTGCTTAGGTTGTGCATTGAATTTGAGATTAGCTCGAGCGTCTCCGCTATCTTGAGCTGTTACTGTAGTGAGTAAGAAAAGACAAAAAATGCTTGTCAGCAGAGAATAAATCTTTCTTGTCATAGGGTAAATTACTT
Organism: uncultured Saprospiraceae bacterium; assembly: GCA_964352225.1. Lineage (GTDB taxonomy): Bacteria > Bacteroidota > Bacteroidia > Chitinophagales > Saprospiraceae > CAJQQY01. The sequence goes on from CAYGRM010000010.1 coordinate 3,696, forward strand.
TGATGATTAACAAATAGATTTTTGACTAATATAAAATTAATCTATGAATAAGATTGCAAAAGTAATGCATTTCTTAAGTGTCACAAATTAAAACAAAAATTCTTTTTAAAAAACGTCCTAATTTAGTATAAATCTCCTCTTATTCAAAGATTAAGTATATTAAAATGAACGGTTTTAGCAAATATTTACTGATTTATCTTAAAAATATACGTAAAAATATCTAACTCTGGATTATATTAATTCATATGAAACTAAATGTGACAAACTAAATCACATTCAAAGAATTGAAAAAATTTTGTTAGATATTAATAAAGCGTGATTTGGCAGATAGTGTGAAGCAGGTATTGAAAATCAAAGAAAAGAAAAATAATCATCAAAAACATGATTTTTAAGAATTTTTTCAAAAGACAATGACTTAGCTTACAAGAATTCAGCACTATTTTATAAATATAAAAAGAATAATATTTATTCTTTTTATATTTAACTCTACTAACGAATTAGATCACAAGTTGTTCTAAGTTCTATAATTAGAGGGTTAAATTTGGGCTTTATTGATTTGAAAAAAGTTCTTTTACCTTTTCAAGATTATGTTAAAATAGATTCGGACGATCCTAATGAGTCGAATTAATTTCTATAACTATTTACTGAATATTATGAAAAATGTTTCAATAAAATACAATTTATACTCAACTCTGACGTATTCACATCTTAAAAGTAACATTCAATAACCGTTCCACTTATTACGATTTATTGTTATTTGTAAATATAAAATATAAAATAGATCGTTATTGATTTATTTTTAAACATTCCCCGCCCTTTAAATAGCTATAAATTCCTACTTTTGCCAAAATTTAAGCACATGATAAATAATTGGTTTTCACCTGTTGACACCAAAGATCTAGATAATTTTTCCAAACTGAAAAATAATCAGTTTGGAAAAAAGATTAATATCCACGATAATTCTCTTCTTGATCTTTCTAATACTCACATTGCTTTAATTGGGGTCGGAAGCAAAGATGCTAATGCAATACGTGAGGTTTTATACACGATAAGTTTTCCATTTAAAAAACTAAATATCGTTGATCTCGGTAATGCTAGAAAAACAGAAGGAACCTTCTTGACTCCTATTTTAAAAGAACTTCTTCAAAGTAATATTTTCCCAATTATTCTTGGACAACAAGATGAATACGCATTATCTCAATATCATGCATATCAATATCGAAAGCAGCTTATCAACATGGTTTTGGTCGATGAAAAAATTAATTATAATAATCCAAGAAACAAACGGCAAACCTATTTAAATAAAATAATTGATAGTAGAACTTCACATTTATTCAATTTAAGTGCTTTAGGCTATCAATCTCATTTTACGGCATCAGAGGTTTTAAGAGTTTTGGATAAAAATAATTATGAAGCTGTTCGTTTAGGGAAATTAAAAAATAATATCGAACTCGCAGAACCAATTATTCGAGACGCAGATATGATGTGTTTTAATTTAAATTCAATTCGATACTCTGAGTGTCCTGGAGTTAATAACCCAACTCCTAGTGGTTTTTTTACTGAGGAAGCCTGTCAAATAGCCCGCTATGCTGGAATTTGTGAAAAAATATCATCCGTAGGATTTTATGGATATCAATCAGATTTGGATATCAATCAACAGTCTGCACATATCGCTGCTCAATTGATTTGGTATTGTATTGATGGGTTTTACAACAGAAAAAATGATTATCCAAAATCAACAGACGGACTCATCGAATATATTGTTGATACTAAAAAAACAGCATACTCACTCACTTTTTGGAAAAGTGAAAAGACAGGTCGATGGTGGATGCAGGTTCCTATAAAAACTAAGAAAAAATTAGACCGTCACAAACTTATTCCATGTTCCTATTTAGACTATCAAATGGCATGCAGAGAGGAATTAGCAGAACGTTTACTTAATGCTTTTAGGCGTTTTTCTTAGATGTCGAATATAACTTCAATGATTTAAGAGAGTAATTGTTCTAATCGAATTCCCCTCGATCCTTTTAATAAAAAATGAGTTTCTTGAAAGTCTTGTTTAGAAAACCACTCCTTTAAATCATTGACATTTTCGAAATGTTGAACTCCATTTATCTGTACTTTGCCAAACTCATTTCCCACTAGAATGATCTGCTCAAGATTCAAGTCAATTGCTTGTTGTATAATTTTTTCATGCTCATCCTTACTAAATTCTCCTAACTCTAACATATCACCCAGTATGGCAATTTTTTTATTTGCATTTACTTGCCCAAAAGCAGCTATCGCATTTTTCATACTCGTAGGATTAGCATTATAAGCATCAAGAATAAATGTATTAGTTCCTTTATCTACTAGCTGCGATCGATTATTTGATGAAATGTAATTTTCTATTGCTTCTTTGATTCGTTTTGGGCGAACCCTAAAATATCTTCCTATTGATATGGCAGTCATGATATTATTAAAATTGTAATGCCCAATTAATTGACTCTGAATAGTAACTAATTCATTATTATTATCCAAAAAGCCAACTTTGATAAAAGGAGATTCTTCAAAAAGAATTGTTTCATAAGGAGCTTCGGCTAAATCGGGTTTCTTACTTTTTTTATAAAAAACTCTTTTTGAAATTCCCTCCGACAGTTTGGTCAAAAATGGCTCATCCATATTTACAAATGCAACTCCATTTTGCCATTTAATAAATTTATATAATTCAGATTTTCCCTTTTTCACTCCTTCTATCCCTCCAAACCCTTCTAAATGAGCTTTTCCTATATTAGTAATTAAGCCATGGGTAGGTTCTGCAATTTTACATAAAAGATTTATTTCTCCGACATGATTTGCCCCCATTTCTATGATAGCCACCTCATGATCGGAGGTCAACTCAAGTAGGGTTAGGGGTACCCCAATATGATTATTAAAATTACCTTTCGTAGAATGACAATTATATTGACTATTCAATACCGCAGAGATTAATTCCTTAGTAGTCGTTTTCCCATTAGATCCAGTAATCCCAATAATTGGGATTAACATTCTTCTTCTATGAAAAGTTGCTAACCTCTGTAATGTTGCTAGCACATCATCCACTAATATGGTTTTATCCCCTTTCTGATATTTTTCCTCATCAATGATTGCATATGCTGCTCCTTTTTGAATAGCCTCGTCAGCATATTCATTCCCATTAAATCTGTCCCCTTTTAAGGCAAAAAATAAGCATCCATCTTCAATCTTTCGACTATCAGTTATTACTTTTGGATGTTTTTGAAAAAGGGAATATATAAATTCTATTTCGTCCATTTTAAAAATTGTTTATCACATTTTTTAGATCCACAATAAAATGAAAAAGTCCCTACATTCAAGGAATGCAGGGACTTTTTTTTAAAGTTTTATGAAAATTTATTTATATTTTCTTTTTACTTTTTTTCGTTTGATTTTGAACTTGTTTCCACCAGTATCTTCATTTCCTTCTGGACCACCTGTTCTAGTCATCGCACATCGGAAACCGATCGTTCGATCTGCTTTATCTTCTTCTTTAAATCTTCTCGCACCTGGAGCTAACCAATATGCTCTATCCGCCCAAGATCCACCTTTGATTACACGTGCTTTATCACTTATCAAAGTTGTAACTCCATAGTTGTAAGTTGCCTCAGACTCCTCATCACCATCAAGGTAGTTATAAACTTGACCTCTTTTATAGTTTTCGCGACTTGCAGCTTCATCATCCTCTACATATCTGTATCGGATTCTACCTAAACTATCTTTTTCTACAGGAGCTCCATTTTCATCCAAAACTCTTGTTTCAAATTTATTTCCACGGAAAGGATTTAATTCTTGATTTTCAGAATCTCGAAGCGTTCCATTGGTCATTGGCCGATATAAATCCATAGTCCACTCATTGACATTTCCAGCCATATTATAAAGACCAAAGTCATTTGGTAAAAATGCTCTTACTGGAGAAGTAATGTGTGCTTTATCATTCAATTTTCCAGCCATCCCCATGTAATCACCTCGGCCTCTTTTAAAGTTTGCTAGGATCGCACCTTGAGATTTATCTCTTCTTTCATATCGGACTGTATTTCCTTTCCAAGGATAGATTCGACGATCGGTAATTAACTCATCTTTAGAAGAAGCTTGATTTCCTACTAATGCAAGTGCAGCATATTCCCATTCAGCTTCTGTTGGTAAACGATAAGACGGTAATAGAATTCCATCTTCGAATCTAACTTTACGCTCTCCACCTGTTTTATGATCTTTCAAGTTTTTACGAACACTTCCTTCATATTGATTAGAAAGATATGCTTCCGTATTGAAGTTATCTTCATCTCTTTGCTCAGGATTTGGCTCCAAAATTCCTTTTTCAATCAAAATCATCTCATTTACACGATCAGTTCTCCATTTACAGTATTCATTGGCTTGTAACCAACTTATCCCTACTACTGGATAATCATTATAAGATGGGTGACGGAAATAAGTTTCAACGAATGGTTCATTGAAAGATAATTCTTCTCGCCATACTAAGGTATCAGGCAATGCATTGATACGAACCTCTGGATAAGATTCCCCAAATACTCTTCCTAACCAGTATAAGTACTCTTTATAATCAAGGTTACTTACTTCCGTCTCATCCATATAAAATGAAGAAACGGTAACTCTTCTTGGAACTGCATCCCAATCGAAAGTTACATCTTGTTCAACTGTTCCCATTGAGAATGTTCCACCCTCAATTAAAACTAGGTTTGGACCAGTAACTTGACCTTGATAATCTTGTTTTTCAAATCCACCCCATTTTTGGTCGTTATAATTCCAACCAGTAGTGGATGATTTTTCTTTTTTCCCGCAGGAAGCAAGTACTAATAATGATAGAATAAATAGGAATCGGTACTGCAACACTTTTCTCATTTTTGGATTTTACTTTAGATAGTTAAAAAAATGACTGACAAATATAGTTAAATTTTTAAATAGCTAACTTTTGTTGCTATTCAATTTTAAATTATTCTGAATTAATTCAAGGGTTTTGATAAATTTCTTACTATTTGGTTCTTATTAATTGATTTTTGAACGATAGAAGGTTGAAATCCTTTCAATTTCTAGGATCAAAATTTTAATAAAAACTCAAAATAACCAGGAAGTTAGGAAGAATGGCATACTGTTGTTAAAAAACCCATTCAGCAATTTTCCCTTTTATGAATTTGATTTTTATCTAAATAACCCAAAACAGTCGTTATAATTGACTTTTTCTGGTTTATCAAAGTTCATAATGAGTGAAATTTCGTGGCTCCCTCCCGAGCGACCTAAGGATAATTTCGAAATAGTTATGTCATAACTATATCCAATTTTGTAGCCACCCGTTTGAAATCCAACTAAAGCTATTGCTGCGTCAGGATTCGCAAAACCTTGACGATACCAGAGTCCTCCAAAAATAGCACCTAAATTTCCATAAGCGCCAACATTGAGTTGTCCAAAATCGCCTTGCTTTACAAACATTACGTTTGGTGATATAAACGAGGCCTGCCTTTTTTTATTGCCTTGGCTTATTTTGAATTCATATCCAGCATGTAAACCTAGTCGGAGTGGTAATCCTCCATCTAAATTTTCATTAATTTCTAAAAAACTTTCATTAGGCGTATTCAAATGTTTGGTGGTAAGTCCTGCATAAAAGTTTGAGCTATATAATAGGAGTCCTGCTGAAGCATCAAAATAGTTATTAGAAAGATTTTCTGGTTGAACCTCTTGAGTTGGAAAAGGCGTTCCCCCTCCACTTGTAAATCCTAAGGTAGGATCAACCTGGTCTACAAAAATTAACTTTTCCCAATCTAAATTTATTCGGACTAAGCTTCCTTCTAAACCTAATTTCAAATTCAAATTATCATTGATCTGCAATTTGTAAGAATAAACTCCACTTACTTTAGTCGTTTTATATAAACCTTGTCCTGCATCATCTGTTAAGATCATAAGACCAATTCCACTATTAAAATCTTTGAAAAATTGAGAATAGGCTACTGAATAAGTTACATATGCTTGATTCAAAGCGGGCCATTGATTTCGATAATTGATTGAAATATGTGGAGAATATGTATTTCCAGCAAAAGCAGGATTCAACTGCAAGGGTGCTGCATAGTATTGACTGTAGATTGGATCTTGAGCTTGTGTAGAATAACTACACATCATAGCTAGTATTAAGATAAGAAAGTTATGTCTTTGCATTGACTAAAAATGTTATTGTCGAAAATTTAAAATAGGTATTTTTGCTCGAAATGCGTTAGTATTTTTGAACGAATTTCTTTTGCCTTATTGATATATTTTTTTAACAAAAAAAGATGCAAACTAAATTCTTAACAAAGCAATACGCAAATAGCGTTAACGTTTCTATAACAATTAATTGCAACAGCTTATTTTATTCAAAAAAAAAATTTGGGTAAATAAAAATTACACAAACGATGAAAAATATTTTTCTCCCCTTTTTCTTGATCGCTAGTTTTTCATTTTCATTTGGACAATCGACTCACAATATAGTTAATCGATTTGATTGGTCAGAAGATCCGATAACTCATAATCCATTTGAATTAAATGATCCTCTAGAGATTCTTTCGTTTGACGGAGCTATTTATCAAGATGCTCATCCTTCTCTTCCAATTTCTGCTCATCGTTTTCAGGTGAATTCTAAAGGTAATCTTTCTGTCGAAATTATCAATGTTGAATATCAACCTCTTGATAAAAAGCCGACACAAGATGATGCTTTTATCCAAGATCAATTAGTTTTTCAAAAAGAAATTACTCAAAATAGACAACAATACTTCGGAAATGTTTCATTTATTCCAATTATAAAATCTCCTGCTGGTGGTTTTCAAAAGGTGGTTAGCATCGAATTAAATGTATATTTTACTCCTTCTTCCCCTACTCTTGCCTTTCGAGGTCCTCCAACTTATACTTCAAAATTAGCTGATGGCGACATTTATAAAATTAAAGTGGATAAAGATGGAATGTACAAACTCACCTATGATTTCTTGAAAACAGAGTTGGGTATCGACAATCTTGATAATATCGATCCTCGAAAAATTCAAGTACTTGGTAATGGAGGAGGAATGCTTCCTGAGTTAAACGATACGGAACGAATTGATGATTTAGAAGAAAATGCAGTTTTTGTTAGAGGAGAAAATGATGGCTCTTTTAATAATGATGATTACATTCTTTTTTATGGTGAAGGACCAGGAGAATGGAGTTTTAGCACTACTACAAATTCCTTTTCTTACAAAAAAAACATCTACACGGATTACAAATTTTATTTTATAAAAATAGCATCAGAGAATGGAAAAAGAGTTGAGAATCAAGCCTCTTTAGCGGGAACAAGTTACACCACCAACAGCTTTGATGCTTTTACTCACTTCGAAGATGACCAAAGAAATTTATTACATGATTGGTCTGGAGCGCAAGGTTCTGGGAAATTATTTGTAGGCGATCTTTTCTCTTTGGTAACTGAAAGAAACTATAATAATCTTTTTTCTTTTGATAATATTGAAGCTGGAGAAGATGCTATTTTAACGGGAAGTTTTGTTTCTAGAAGTAGTACGAGTACTAATTTCAGAGTAACTACAGCTGGTCAAGAATTTACTTCTAGTACAATTGGAAGTGTGCAACTTGATCAAGGTGAAAATACTTTTGCTAAAACAGGTTCATTTTCCGAAACTTTCCAACCTACCAATGGCAATTTTAATTTTGTGGTAAAATACTCCGGAACTGGAGAAAGTGAAGGTTGGCTAGATTACTTAGGTTTAAATATTCGACAAAAACTTCAAATGACTGGAAGTCAACTAAAGTTTACTGATAAAAAAACATTAGATTTTCCTTCTTCAACATTTGAATTAAGTAATGCTGAAGGTGTAACCATATGGGACGTAACTAATCCTCTAAACCCTTTTTCCCAAGAAGCAACTGAAGGAAGTCTTAAAAGTTTTGGAGCAGAAACTACTACACTCAAACGATTTATTGCCTTCAAAGGATCTGATAATTTATTTACAGCTGAAGCAGTTGGAAAAATTGAAAATCAAAATTTGCATGGCTTAGATAATATTGACATGGTTATCATTTACCATAAAAATTTTGAAAATGTAGCAGAAAAAATGAGAGATCATCGAGCGACATTTAGCAATTTAATGGTTGAAAAAGTTCGATTGGATCACATTTATAATGAATTCTCAGGCGGTTCACAAGATATTTGTGCCATTCGAGATTTCTCCAAAATGTTACATGATCGATCTAACCAGTTTAAATATCTTTTACTTTTTGGAGATGGATCATTCGACTATCGAAATATCACCGGTTTAAACACTAGCACCGATGGTGACATTTTTCATAACTTAATTCCACCCTACGAAACCGATCAATCACTTCATCCAATTAATGCATATCCATCTGATGACTTTTTTGGTTTGCTTAGTTCAGGGGAAGGAACTTCTACTTTGACAGGCGATTTAGATATTGCTGTTGGTCGTTTACCTTTTAAAAATGAGGAGGAAGCTCAAGCTGTAGTCAATAAAATTATTAATTACGACACCAATCCTGAAACTTTTGGCGATTGGAGACTCAAATTAACCTATGTAGCAGATGATGAAGATGGTAGCATACATACCAAGCAAGCAGACCAAGTTTCTCAATTAGCAGAAAGTGAAGATAAAGTTTATAATCATGATAAAATATTCTTTGATACCTATCAACAAGTTTCGACCTCAGGTGGTCAACGTTTCCCTGGAGTAACCGACGCAATTAATCAAAATATGTTTAAAGGAAATTTAGTGATGAATTACCTTGGTCATGGCGGCGGTGGCGGTTGGGCGCAAGAGCGAGTTTTGCGAACTCAACATATTGTGGATTGGGAAAATTTTGACAAGTTATCACTCATAGTTACTGCGACTTGTTCATTCACAGGATATGATGAACCAAATTATGTGACCGCAGGTGAACATTCCCTGATCAATGCAAAAGGAGGTGCTATCGGATTATTTACCACCGTTAGAGCCGTTTACTCCTCTCAAAATAAACAATTAACTGACGCGGTTTTTAGAAATATTTTTGATCGGGTTGATGGTAAAACTCTCACAATTGGGGAAACGACAAGATTGGCTAAAACTGATTTAGGCACCACACAAAATAAACGAAAATTTGCCTTAATTGGCGACCCTTCACAAAAATTAGCTATTCCAAGGTATAATATTGTGACAACCAAAATTAATGGAAGCATAGTGGACACCGCAAGTCAAGATACTATCCAAGCTTTACAAAAAGTTACCATCGAAGGTCAAATTGAAGATTTCGACGGAAACCTTTTAAGTGATTTTAATGGAAAAGTTTTCCCAACTATTTTTGACAAACCAATTACAGTTTCCACTTTGGGACAAGATCCAGGAAGTCCAATTTATGAATTCAAATTACAAAAAAACGTTATTTTTAAAGGGATTGCGAGTGTAAACAATGGTACTTTCACTTTTACCTTCGTGGTTCCAAAAGATATTAATTACTCCTATGATTATGGTAAAATTAGTTATTACGCACATGATGGCGTAGCTACTGATGCATCAGGTTATTACGATAAAATGATTATTGGAGGAACTGATCCAAATGCTATTGCTGATGACCAACCACCACTTATCGAAGTTTATATGAATAATGAAGAATTCGTTTTTGGAGGAATTACCGACGAAAATCCAGTTCTTTTAGCGAAGCTTTCTGATGACAATGGTATTAATGTTGTAGGTAATAGTATCGGACACGATCTTACCGGTGTTTTAGATGAAAATACCCAAAATACATACGTCCTTAATGATTTCTATGAATCAGAATTGGATGATTATACAAAAGGTACGGTCCGTTACCCCCTATTTAACTTGGAAGAAGGATTGCACAAAATCAAAGTGCGTGCTTGGGATGTTTCCAATAACTCCGCAGAAGGTTACACCGAGTTTGTAGTAGCGAACTCTGCAGAAGTAGCACTTGAACATGTACTGAATTATCCAAATCCATTTATGGATAATACTTCGTTCCAATTCGAACATAACCTACCAAATCAACTTGTCGATGTACAAATTAGAGTTTTCTCTGTTTCAGGAAGACTCGTTAAAACCATCGATGAGCAAATCATAACCGAAGGTACACGCGTAACTGGCATCCAATGGGATGGAACTGATGAATACGGAGATCAACTAGGTCGAGGTGTTTATTTGTATAAAGTAAAAATTGGCGGAACAGCTGCATCTGGTGATGCAATAAACTCCGAAAGTGACTTTGAAAAGTTAGTTATTTTGAAATAGATTCCAGCTTTTTGCGTTCAATAGTTTTGAAAAAAATACTCTTCAAAACTTTATTCTCCCAAAGCTGTTTTCAATTTCGATTTTTATAAAATATTGAGCACATCACTCTTCTTTATAAAAGAATTATGTGTTTAAAATCATATTTTTTAAGTCTTCATCTTAAAGAATTTAAAAACTTAAAAATTCCCCTATATTTGCAACTTCAATTTTTGAAATTTAATACGATTATGAAAAAATTACTGTTTTGTTTTCTCTTTATTACTTGCTTTTTAGCAATTACAGATACTCAAGCACAAGGCTTTACAAATTGTGTTTATAATATTGAGAAACAACGTTGGGAAAAGCCAGGTGGAACCGGTGAACCTTGTACCAACACGATTATCACTTCCGTACCATTTTTGAGAATTACACCTGATGCCAGATCTGGTGCAATGGGAGATGCTGGTATTGCAATTTCTCCTGATGCTAATGCAATTCATTTTAATGCTTCTAAGTTAGCTTTTGTCGATAGAGATTTATCTTTATCTGCTACTTATACGCCTTGGTTGAGAGCTTTAGGACTGAATGACGTTTATATGGCGTACCTCTCAGGATACAAGCAAGTTGACAAACTATCTGCTATTGGATTCGGATTACGTTATTTTTCATTAGGACAAATCAGTTATACTACTGATACTGGTCAAGAGAACGGAACTGGAAAACCTAATGAGTTTGAAATTTCTGCAGCTTATGCTCGAAAACTATCTGATAACTTTAGTCTTTCCTTGGGAGGTAAATTTATTTTCTCCAATCTTGCTGCTGGACAGCGAGTAGGAGCAGTTGAAATTAATCCTGGAACAGCTGGTGCTGTTGATTTCGGATTAACCTATAAAAAAGATATTGAACTTTCTGGTAATCAAACCGACCTAACCATTGGTGCTGCAATCACCAACTTAGGTACTAAAATTTCATATACTAACTCAGCTAACAAAGATTTCATCCCTACAAACTTAGGAGTTGGAGCTGCATGGGAATTTCAATTTGATGAGTATAATTCATTTACCGTTACAGCTGATTTGAATAAATTATTAGTTCCTACACCTTGTATTGGATCAAGTGATCCAAGTGTACCTAGTTGTGATGAAGATCAAGACGGAATTCCAGATTACAAACAAAAGTCAGTTGTAGGTGGACTTCTAGGTTCATTTAGTGATGCGCAAGGCGGTGCTGGTGAAGAATTTAGAGAAATCAATTATTCTATCGGAATGGAGTATTGGTATGATAAGCAATTCGCAGTTCGAGCAGGTTATTATACTGAAGCTCAAACTAAAGGAAATCGTCAATATTTCACCGTTGGATTAGGATTAAAATACAATGTATTTGGTTTAAATTTCTCTTATTTAATTCCAACAACCAATCAAAGGAACCCATTAGATAATACTTTAAGATTCTCATTAATCTTCGATTTCGAAGCATTTGAAGATGAATAATAAATTATCTGAGTGATGCTTATCTACCGATAGGTAGAAGTTATTAACGATGAATTTTTGATAAAAAAACAAATTCATCTTTTATAAAAAAGAAACCGCAATTAGTAATCAATCTAATTGCGGTTTCTTTATTTTTACAAAATAGTTTTTTCAAAAATTAACCGTTCACAGTTTATCATTAACCATTAAAAAACATGGATTTAAAGCAACTCCCCCACTTGGCTAAAGAGCAAAAAAAATCCACCAAAAAGTTTTTCCAAAAACTTGCCAAACAAAAACCTAAAGATTTAGATCCCACAGTCCATCAATTACATGACGAAACTTTTGAAAAAATTGATTGCCTCCAATGTGCCAACTGTTGCAAAACTACCAGTCCTATTTTTACCGACCGAGACATCAATCGAATTGCCGCTCATTTTAAAATGCGCCCAGCCAATTTTGTAGAAAAATATTTGCACCTCGACGAAGACGAAGATTATGTTTTGAACGAAGCCCCTTGTGCGTTTTTAGGTAGCGATAATTATTGCAGCATCTATGATGTTGCTCCGAGAGCATGCCGTGAATACCCACATACTGATCGAAAACAATTTCATAAAATCTTAAATTTAACAGTAAAAAACATGGCAATTTGTCCAGCCGTTTTTGAAATCGTACAAAAGCTAAAAGAGATCAAAAATTGGTAATGACAAAACAATGGGCGGCAAATCATCACGTGGTGGTCTGCTTTAGCTGACCTAAAAAATAAAATATCTTCACGGTCAGCTAAAGCAGACCACCACGTACTCACTAAATGACTTAACTTCAAATAGTAATAGGAAAGCAGATTGGGAAAACTTACTTTTGCAATCCAATATTATATTTTAAATGAAAAAACAAGAACTAGCCAGACTTTTCTATCAGGAAATATCCAAAATCAATTCCAACGAAACACTAATTGATTTGGGAAAAATCAACGGTCTCTACAAGTTATTAAATCAACTTTTTGTAGAAGTGACTCGCGATGAGAAAATGCAATTCACCACCATGTTTGCCAGAATTTCATTCGCTTGTCAGAAATTTTCTGTAGATACACAAACGCAGTTCTACATTCATACCTTTTTAAGAGTAGCCAAAAAAATCAATCTCGATCCAGCAGCCTCACCTGACCAAGGGAAAGAATTAGAACTTGGACTAAAAGTCGTTGCCGATTGTGTAATTGCTTTTTTTCATCAAATTCCTCCGCAAGAATTAGCAGAGCAATTGCCGCTAAAAATTGATTACAAAACTTCACCTGTCGAAGTAAAAGAATTCAAGTCAACTGCCCGAATCGTTGCAGTTGGAATTGATGAAAAAGCAGAACAACTTATCGCTCGCGACGAAGATGACCCCACTCGCGAAATTCGAATTCAATATAATATTGCCGAACGAAATCAAAACTTTAATCCCTCAATTCAGGTCATCGAAGAGGCTTTTAAATTTCCATTGACCATTAATCTGCTCGATGTAGAAATCGACAAAGAAGGGATTTATCGACCTCGTGGCTTTGTTTTAGAACCTGATTATTTAGTCGATGTTTCGGCCGTTGCTGAATGTTTTAAAGATTTTGGAACACTTCCAATTTATAATCTTTTAAAAAAATATTTGCCGTTCACTTACAGCAAACATTTGATGATTGGAAATATCGCTAACTTCTTCTTAGATGAATTGATGACCAATTCTGAAGCAACATTCAATGAGACTTTTCCAAAAGTTTTCCAACTCAATCCTTTAGCTTTTGCTACTTTCGAAAACTCAGTTTTGAGAGAAATTATGCAATCCTCCCAAAAGCATTTCCTCAACTTAAAACAGATGGTATTAACTGGTTTTGCCAAAAGCGATATCATCCCCGAAGATTGTTTTTTGGAACCTACTTTTTATTCTCAAAAACATGGTTTACAAGGTCGTTTAGATATTTTTTATAAAAAAAATACTTCGGAAGAAAATGCGAATAATCATTCCGCCATTGTCGAATTAAAAAGTGGAAAAACGTTCAAACCAAACAAGTACGGAATCAATCATAATCACTACGTGCAGACCTTGTTATACGATTTGATTATTAAATCTGTTTTTGGAAAAAAAATACAACCAGCCAACTTTATTCTTTATTCAGGCATTGATATCAACCATTTAAAATTTGCTCCACGAAGTAGCACACAGCAAATGGAAGCCTTAAATATTCGAAATCAGATCCTTGCTTTTGAGTATCAATTATCAAATATTAGTGAGAACAATATTGATAGTCCACTCATTTTCAGTCGATTAACCTCAGCTAGATATCCAAAACTATCTGGTTTCCTTGCCAAGGATATGCAGCTTTTTGAAAAAGTATATCAGGGCATGAGCCATTTGGAGAAAAAATATTTTAACGCATTTTCAGGATTTATTGCTCGTGAACACTTATTAGCAAAAACGGGAATTCAAGGAATCGAAAGTGTAAATGGATTGGCTTCGCTCTGGCTTAAAGATTTTCCAGAGAAAGAAGAGAGCTTCGAAATCATTAGTTTTCTAAAAATAAAAAAGAACCACTCGGAAGAAGAAACTCCAATTATTATTTTTGAAAAAACAGCAAAAACGAATCCTCTCGCTAATTTTAGAAAGGGTGATATTTCTGTCTTGTATCCTTTTCAAAATGAAAAAGATACCGTTTTAAATAATCAAATTTTCAAATGTACGATCATCGAAATTACCAAAGATGAAGTACACGTAAAATTGAGAAGTCGACAGTTTAATACTTCCATTTTTGAACAAGGTTTTCATTGGAATTTGGAGCATGACATGTTGGATAGCAGTTTCAACAGTATGTATCGAAGCCTGTTCCAATTTGCTCAATTCCCAACTTTTAAAAAAGAATTATTACTCACTACTTCGCCTCCGCAACAACCCGAAGAAATAGACATCAAATTGCCCAAAGAGTTAACCGAGGAGCAAAAAACGATATTTCAACAAGCCATTTCTGCCAAAGATTATTTCCTCCTATGGGGACCTCCTGGAACGGGAAAGACAAGTATGATGCTCAAAAATATCGTTAGTTATTTGCTCAACGAAACAGACGAAAATATTTTACTTTTAGCTTATACCAACCGAGCGGTAGATGAAATTTGTGAAGCGATTATCAGCATTGATAAATATGCAAAAAATGAATATTTACGATTAGGTTCGGCACATTCCTGCGGAGTAGATTACCACGATCAGTTATTTAATTCTAAAATTGCGAACATTTCTAATCGCAAAGAATTACGAGATATTATTGACAATCATCGCATTTTTGTTTCGACTGTTGCCGGTATTGCTGGTAAGCAAGAAATCATGCAATTGAAAACTTTTGACCGAGTGATCATTGATGAGGCTTCGCAAATTCCTGAGCCCATGCTGGTTGGTTTGCTCCCGTATTTCAAACGATTTTTACTCATTGGGGATCATAAGCAATTACCTGCCGTGGTAGTTCAATCACCAGAAATTTCCAAAGTAGAGGACAAAGAATTAAATGAGATCGGATTAAAAAATCTACGAGATTCTCTCTTCGAACGCATGTACAAAAGATGTGTAAAAAATAATTGGACTTGGGCTTTTGCTCGATTGAGTCATCAAGGAAGGATGCATCAAGATATCATGAATTTTCCGAGTCAAGAGTTTTATGAAGGCTATTTAAAAATCTTACCAAATGATTTAAATAATAAATATCAAACCAAATCTATCGAATACCAATTAGATGAAATGTCGAATGGTTTGGAAAAAATACTTTGTGAAAATCGAATGGTTTTTCTTCCTTCTGAACCTGATTTGAAAAGTCCAACGGGCAAAACCAATCTTCACGAAGCAAACCTAATCAGCGAAGTTGTAGAGATTTTTCAAAAAATATATCAACGTAACGAACTAGAATTTACCAAAAAAAGCCTAGGGATTATTACCCCTTATCGAGCACAGATTGCACAGATTCGACAGGCCTTACAAGTGAAAAATATTGAAACGGAATCTTTGAGCATTGATACGGTAGAAAGGTATCAAGGTGGAGCAAGAGATATCATTATCATCTCATTATGTACAAATTCGACAAGTCAATTGACTTCGCTGATTTCTGTTTCTGATGAAGGAGTGGATCGAAAACTAAATGTTGCTTTAACCAGAGCTCGAAAACATTTAATCATTATTGGTAATCCAAAAATATTGCAGACTAATTCAATTTATGATTCTTTGATTAAAAAACATCAAAAAAGCATCTAGTAAATTTTCACCTTAGCTAAAATTGATTCTTCATCATTAAAACCATTCTTTAAAGTTTACTACCGCTTTATCAAAATTCACTACCGTTCAGTCATTCGCGCTTATTGATAAAAAAATCTGTTATATATTAGTGCTTTATTTAATACACCCCGACTCTATTTCTCTAAAATATTAATTACCTATTCCAAAAATCAAAATAGATTTACTTAATTGTAACCTTCTAATTTTGATTCTAGTACAACGCTCAATACCTGATTACTTCAATGGTATGGCACACACAACCTTTATTGTTTTAGATTTTGGTTTATTCCAAAGATGGGCTATCCCTTACTCAGTTACACTATTTCAAAAACCGAAAAAATCGTCGCCTAATTTTTAGGGACGATTTTTTTTTATTAAGTTCTAGGTCATAATTATTCATAAGTTGTTTCGAGATTATTACTTTCTCCTTTGAGGCAAAAAACGTAGGCGATGCCTAGCATCGGCGAGGCTTTTTAACGAAGAAGGAGGAAGTAATAAGCCGCAATAACTGTGAAATAATTATGACTTAGAACTTATCATGGAATATTAATCATCTTATGAGTCTGCAAACTCAATCTCCAATTTGGATTTTGGAGACAATATTTGATAGCAAGTTGAATATTCTTTTCAGTATTGGGGCCATCCATAGGTTGGAGATAAAAATATTCAAAATCTAAATTCT
Source organism: uncultured Saprospiraceae bacterium (assembly GCA_964352225.1). GTDB lineage: Bacteria > Bacteroidota > Bacteroidia > Chitinophagales > Saprospiraceae > CAJQQY01. Next base: position 20,402 of record CAYGRM010000010.1, read on the forward strand.
CGAATAATTCTGGCTCTGCTCCTAGCTGTGGAAAAACTAATTTCAACTCATTTCCTTTTTTCAAAACTAAATCTGCTCCTGCTTTGGGACTCATACAAATCCAATCAATTCCTTCAGGAGGAAGTTTTGTTCCATTTGTTTCGATGGCAACTTCAATTCCTTTTTCATGAAATGCTTTGACCATTTTTTCATCCAATTGAAGTAATGGTTCTCCACCTGTACAAACTACGTAAGGTTTACCTTGATTCATTCCTGCCTCCCACTCTTCCGCTACTTTTTCAGCAAGTTCAATGGCAGTATATTTTCCTCCATTTAGACCATCAGTTCCTCGAAAGTCTGTATCGCAAAATTGGCAGATCGCCTCACTTCGATCTTCCTCTCTCCCACTCCACAGATTGCAACCAGTAAATCTGCAAAAGACAGCTGGTCGTCCGGTGTGAGCTCCTTCGCCTTGTAAGGTGTAGTATATTTCTTTGACTTTGTATTTCATTTCTGTAGCCGCTAACTTTTTTTAATCCGCATGAAAGTCAGCGGTAATATTTTTTAATCGTAAAATTGTTTTTATCTTTTTTTACTGCTGACTGAAGTCAGCCGATAAAACAGCCGATACCTCTATTTCTATTAATATTTTTTCATCAATAAATCGACTCACTTCAAGCATGGTCGACGCAGGTTTTATTTCTTTAAAAAACTCCCCATGTGCTCGTCCAATCTCTTCCCAATTATCCATATTAGTCACAAACATTCTAGTTCGAACCACATCTTTCATCGTTGCCCCTGCTTCAATTAGTGCCTTTTCTATTTTTTGAAAAATAAATTTTGTCTGCTCGTATGGATTTCCAACTCCGATTATTTCCTCTCCATCAACAGCAGTTGTTCCAGCCACTTCAATAATATTTCCTACTCGAACTGCTCGTGAGTAGCCGACGATGTCCTCCCATTTTGTATTGGATGAAATATTCTTCCTTGTCATGATTGACTTATTTAGTAACAACTAAAATATAATAATTAAAGAAAAATTCTTCCTTGTATAAAATGGACTGCTCTAATTTGCAGCCTCGATCAATCAACATTTTTTGATATTCTGCCAAATCAAATTGATGTGGATGCAAAATATCACCTGGTAGCAATCGAAATATTTTTTTGAAAAAAGTATGATTATGAGCGTCAATCGAAACAATTAAAGTTCCCCCTTGCTCGGTAAAATCAACTAACTTGTCAAAACACAAATCCAAATCCGCCACATGATTAATCGCATTGAGACAAAAAACTTTTTCATATTTTTCAGCTGGAGAAAAAGTCTCTAATGGTTCGCTAAAAAACTGAATATTAGGATATTGACTTTTGGAAAAATGCGCTAATTTTTTCTCATAGTCATCTAACAACGGATCCATCGCAGCTGTTCGATATTTTTCTAAAATCATAAAAATCCCAGCAGGGCCACACCCTGCATCAAGAATTTTTTCTCCTTCAGAAAAATTTAAATTCAATTTAGATAAAAGTGTTTTCCAATACTCTTTTTTCCAAACTAAATAATCCGCCTTAGGTTTTTTCTTTAAATAATTTTGCCACCATCGAATCTCGGCTGCTTGAGCTATTTTCCAACGTAAACTCATGTTTTTATTTTATGAAAACAAAGGTATAGAATTTAATGTTTCTAGTTCAATCTTCTTAGTTTAGAGTTTTATTATTATTGTTTTTAAATTAAAATCTTAGCTAATGCTATTTGCTGAAGGAACGAAAGTGCGGTTTAAAAATACCGGCGACAAAGGCGTCATCATCGATATTTTGGATTCCGAAATGGTCAATGTGATGTTGGATGACGATGACATGGTCATTCCTGCTTTTATCGAAAATCTGGAAAGAATCGAAGATATTCCTAAGCCAAATCGCAATCCAATCAAAGCAAAATTTGTGGAATCAAAAAAAGCTCCTTCGCCACCAACTCCTCCCTTTAAAGATGTTGATTTTCACTATAATATTTTAAAAAGTTTAGGTATTCAATTGGCTTTCGACCCACAAATTCAATCGGATGGAATCACTTCGAGTTATGATATTTATTTAATCAATGATACTCGGTATGATGCTCTTTTTACTTTTACGATTGATATTTTGGATCAAACACCAAAGACAACTAATGGAAAAATAACAAGTGCCTCCTATATCAATTTAGGTGAAATGAAATTTAGCCAACTCAACGAAGCACCAATTATTGAAATTGATATTTGGCAACTAACAACAGTTGGAACAGGATATAAAATGTCCAAAAATTTTAAAATAAAACCAAAACAGTTTTTTAAAAATACTCGCACCGCACCTTTACTCAATCGACAAGTTCATTGGTATCAGTTGTTTGAAAATTTTGATAAAGAACAAAAATCAGAGGGTGAGGATCTCAAAACTTATACTCAGCGCAATGCTAAAAAACCGAAAAATCCTGCATCTCATTATGGTCGAGTGAATACAAGTGATCCGATGGAATTAGCTCATTTTGAAAATGAAATTGACCTTCATATTGAGCATTTAGTGAGTGATAATAAGAAGAGAAATAATGCTGAAATTTTAAGAATTCAGTTGACCCACTTTAATCAATTTTTAGAAAAAGCGATTAGATTAGGCGTAAATAGTGCTTTTGTGATACATGGTGTTGGGAAAGGAAAATTAAAAAATGAAATCGCTACGAAATTGATGAATCATCCGCAAGTGAAAACTTTTAAAAATGAGTACCATCCAAAATATGGATTTGGGGCGACGGAGATTAATTTTTGATTAACCTTAGAGACTATTTTGAAATGTGTGCTAGCATAGTTTTCATATTAAAAATGACCAACTTGAAACTTACAAGTTGGTCATTTTTAGTATATCTAATTTAGATCTTTATTTATTTCACCTCTGGCATATCTGGCATTTTACATTCTTCATCTGCTGTCTTTCCACAAACGGTACAATCACCAATTTGATTTTTCAACATTGGATTATTCGTAGCGCAAGTTCCTCTAAATTCATTTCCAGTCACAATGTGTCGGATATTAATGAGGGCAAAACAAATCCCAAATGTTACAAAAACGATCGTTAAAATATATATGAATTCCATGTTGTATTTTTTTAAAGTGACTCAATTTTAAATCTACCACAAAGGTAAATACTTTGATTGTAAAAACAATCATTTTATTCATTTGTTCAATTAACTTTGCGCCACAAATTTAAATATATATTGATCATGGATAAAAAACTTAAAGCATTCGAGCGACTGCTAATAATCATGGATGAACTCCGTGAACAATGCCCATGGGATCGAAAACAAACCTTCCAATCTTTGCGAAATCTGACCATCGAAGAAACTTACGAATTGGCGGATGCTATTTTGGTGGAAGATTTGGATGAAATCAAAGAAGAGTTAGGCGACATCATGCTTCACATGGTTTTTTATGCAAAAATTGCAGAGGAGAAAAAAGCATTTGACATTGCTGATGCGATCAATGCTTGCTGTGATAAATTGATTCATCGGCACCCTCACATCTATGGTGATGTCAAAGTGAATGGCGAAGAAGATGTCATGAAAAATTGGGAACAACTCAAATTGGCAGAAGGCAAAAAATCAGTTTTGTCAGGTGTACCAAAATCTCTACCTGCCATGGTCAAGGCATATCGGATGCAAGAGAAAACAGCGCAAGTTGGTTTTGAATGGGAAAATGCAGCGCAAGTTTGGGAAAAAGTAGAAGAGGAAATGGCGGAAATGAAAGAGACTTTAGACCAAGATTTATCGCAGGAAAGAAAGGAGGAGGAATTTGGAGATGTGATTTTTTCGCTCATTAATTATGCTAGATTTAAAGGGATTGATCCAGAGACAGCACTAGAAAGAATTAATTTGAAATTTAAAAATCGCTTTGAATATATTGAAGAAAATGCGGATAGAGACTTGAATGAGATGAGCCTAGAAGAGATGGATAAATTGTGGAATGAAGCGAAAGGCAAGTAATTTCTATCTGACCACAAACTGGGGCTGACTTCGGCAAAATAATCATATTTTAACCTAAATTTATACCTGAAATTATTTTCCCCATTTTAAAGAAAATTCATTACCTTTGCACCCGCTATAACTGATCCCTGAGATCACTATTGGTAAACCTTTTAAATTTAAAAAAAATGGCTGAATATCTCAGTAAAGAAAAAATGGAATCTATATTCCAAGAGTACGGTGGAGGTGCAAAAAACACAGGTTCTACAGAAGGACAAATTGCATTGTTTACTTACCGAATTTCAGAGTTGTCAAATCACTTGAGAACTAATCGAAAAGACCACTCATGTAAACGTACCTTGCTTACTTTAGTAGGTAAAAGACGACGATTACTTAAGTACTTAATGAAAAAAGATATTGTTGGATACCGTGCATTAATTGAAAAATTAGGTATTCGTAAATAATATTAACAAAGGCAGAAAGGCGATTTCAATTTTATTGAAAATGTTTTTCTGCCTTTTCTTTTTGAGGTTCTATTTTTTTTAGAACGAATTTTGGTCAAATGAGAAAAAACGTTTCGAATTTGGCAGAGCGAAAAAAAAAGCGACAATCAGAGATAGGGATTATTTTTATTTAAAATTTTCAGTAGCTTATTGTTAAACATCGAAAACTACATTACGAAAAAGCTACTAATTTATCCACGATGATTTTTTTTCAAAAAATCTTCCAGAAGGAACCCATCTATTTTTTTCGTTGATCGACGGATTTGAAAAATCACACTTTTCGGTTTTACAAAATTATTTGTGTTTGTTTTAAAAAAAACATCACTAGTCGTTTTCTTAAAACAGAATACGTGTTACTTTTATACATTAATTTTATTTTACATATTTAATTTAGAAATCCTTGGATAATAACTTCCTCTAAACGATTTGCTTTTTAGCCGAAAGCAGCTTTGCATTTTGCAGTATTCCATTGTGGTAATTGCCTACTGAATACAGCCAACTAAAAAACTGGAAACTGTTTTCGCCTAAAAACCAGATCGGGAAGTTATCAATCAAGCATTCCTAATTCACTCTTTTAAACAATTAAAACATGGGTTTAAAAACTCCTATTTCAAAGTCATTCAATTTACCTGATGGCAGAGAAATTACAATCGAAACAGGTAAGTTAGCTTCTCTTGCTGATGGCTCTGTAGTTGTTCGCATGGGTAAGACTATGCTATTTTGTTCTGTCTGTTCTGCTCACGAACCTAGAGAAGGGCAGGGATTCTTTCCGCTTTCAGTAGATTATCAAGAAAAATTTGCGGCAGCAGGTCGTGTTCCTGGTAACTTCTTCCGAAGAGAAACTCGATTAAATGATTATGAGATTTTGATTTCACGATTAGTGGATAGAGCGATTCGTCCTTTGTTCCCTAATGGATATATGAATGATACTCAAGTAATTATCAACTTGATTTCTGCAGATAATGAAATCATGCCTGATACCTTAGCAGCATTAGCAGCTTCTTCTGCCTTGGCTGTTTCAAATATTAACTTCGGCGGACCAATCTCAGAATGTCGGGTTGCTCGAATTGATGGTGAATTTGTGGTGAATCCTAATCGATCTGATTTGGAAAGAGCTGACTTGGACATTATCGTTGCAGCAACTATGGATGATGTGATGATGGTAGAAGGTGAAGCAAAAGAATGTTCGGAAGCGGATTTGGTAGCTGCGATTAAAGTTGGACATGAAGTAATCAAAATCCAATGTCAAGCACAATTGGATTTGGCTGAATTAGTTGGAGAAAAAGCTACCGTAAAAAGAGAGTTGCCAGAAGCGGTAGAAAATGAAGAATTGAAAAAGAAAATTCAAGCTGCGGCATCAGAAGGTATCTTGAAAATTGCCAGAGGCAAATTGAACAAAGGCGATCGTAAAGTAGGATTTAAAGAAAATTACGAAGCTGTTGAAGCTGCCTTGATGGAAGAGTATGGCGAAGAAGCATGGGCTGATCTGGCAGGTCTTTTCAAAGAGTATTTTGGAAAAATTCAGAAAGAAGTTATCCGTGAAATGGTAATGAGCGAAAAGACACGATTGGATGGACGTAAGTTTGACGAAGTTCGAGATATTTGGACAGAGGTTGATTACTTACCTTCTGCTCACGGTTCTGCGATTTTTACTCGTGGAGAAACTCAAGCATTAATGTCTTTGACTTTGGGAACAAAGAAAGATAGTATGATGATTGATACAGCATTGACGAATGGTTATGATAATTTTATTTTGCATTATAATTTCCCAGGATATTCAGTAGGTGAAACTAAGCCGATGAGAGGGCCAGGACGTCGAGAAGTTGGTCACGCAAATTTGGCTGCCCGATCTTTGAGACAAGTAATGCCTGAGGAATTACCTTACACCGTTCGATTAGTTTCTGATATTATGGAATCAAATGGTTCGTCTTCCATGGCGACAGTTTGTTCTGGATCATTGGCATTGATGGATGCAGGGATCAAAATCAAAGCACCAGTCTCTGGAATTGCAATGGGAATGATTTCTGACGGAAAACGTTTTTCTATTTTGTCTGACATCTTGGGTGATGAGGATGCATTGGGAGATATGGATTTCAAAGTAACTGGAACAGATAAAGGAATTACTGCTTGCCAGATGGACATCAAAATTGATGGACTTCCATATGCTCAATTAGAAGAAGCATTGAATCAAGCAAGAGTTGGTCGATTACATATCTTAGGTGAAATGGCTAAAACGCTTTCTGCACCTAAAGAAGATTATAAAGATCACGCTCCACGAATCGTTGAAGTAATTATTGAGAAGAGTATGATCGGTGCGGTGATCGGACCTGGAGGAAGTATCATCCAAGAGATCCAAGCTGAAACTGGTACCGTAATCAATATCGAAGAGGTTGGAGATAAAGGTGTGGTAAATGTTGCGAGTAACGATAAAGCGTCAATTGATGCTGCATTGGCTCGAATCAAATCTATCACATTTATGCCAACTGTAGGTGACGAGTACGATGCAAAAGTTGTATCAGTTATGCCTTACGGTGTATTCGTTGACTTCAATGGGAAAAGTGGATTATTACACGTATCTGAAATCGCGCATGAAAGAATCGAGAATGTTACCGATGTCTTGAATGAAGGTGATGAAGTAAGAGTGAAATTGGTAGAAATCGACAAGCGATCTGGAAAAATGAGATTGTCTCGAAAAGCTTTATTGCCAAGACCTGAACGGTCAAATGGTGGTGATCGAAGAGATGATCGACGTGATGATCGAGGTGGAGACAGACGTCCTGATCGAAGAGACGATAGACGAAACTAATTCAGTTTAGTTGTCTGCCTTCGACAGATAAGTTGAAAATATAAAAACCTGCTTTGATTGAGTTCAAGGCAGGTTTTTTGTTTTTTAAAACTCGTTTCTAAATTCATTTTTAGCAAAAAAAATAAAAAATAAAAAATAAAAAATAAAAAATAAAATTATATATTAGCAGCATACAAACGTAACAACAGAATTAACTACTACTGTAAAGTGAAGCTGATATTAAATACATTGTACGCTCTGACATAATTACCTACCGCAACTTTCGACTATTTCATTATTTATTTTCAAGATTAGAGAACCTAAATTGGCACAAAAAAACAGGAGCGAATAGCTGTAACTATTGCCCCTGCATTGATTTATCCATGGAAGTCTGATGACTACATTCATGCCTAAAGTGGTATGAGGTATTCGGTGACCTCCGATTTCTAAACCTTTTAACACTTTAAAATTATGAAAAATTTATTAAAAATTACTGTATTACTTCTGGTCGCACTTGGTTGGACTTCCAATCTACAAGGGCAATCTTGGTCTGCGCCTGATCTCAATCAAAACACTTATCGAAATGGAAATGTAGCGATAGGCTTAACCGTTCCACAAGCAAAATTGCACCTATCAAAAGTTACATTAGAATCAGGTATTAATACAGGAGATCCTATCCCCACTATTCCTAGTTATTTTCCACATATTCGCTTTAATAATTTTGTTGAAAAAGAAGGCAATGTGATTAGCAGTAATGTTTGGGATATGAATGCTTTAAACAATTTTAGTCTTGCAACCATCTCAAGTTCGACAGGTTCTCCATCCTTAAAGATGTCTCTTTCCGATCAAGGAGATGTAACCTTTTATGGCGATAAACTTGCGCTAGGTGATGGATACGCAAAATTCACCCTAGGAAAAGGAAACTCACTTTTTGGAGGAGCTGCTTATCATATTGGCTTTGGGATTGGAGAGGCTATTGGACAAACTAACGGAACTTATTTTAATTTTGGAAGTACCGGTGGCGCTGTTATTCAAGGAGATACGGATGGGAATATTTTATTTATTTCTAAGGAAGATGATGGAGATGCTACGATTGGTTATTCAGAGAATTTGGCATATACGAAGATGATCATTAAGGGGAATGGGAAAGTAAGTATTGGCACCGATGATACGCCTGATTTTGCCACATCGAACCAAAGATATTTATTCTATGTCAATGGTGGCATCCTCTCGAAAGAAGTTAAAGTACGAACTGACTGGGCGGATTATGTTTTTGAAAAAGACTACTCTTTACTTCCTTTAGATCAAGTAGAAAACTTTATCAATAAAAATGGACACTTACCGAATACTCCTTCTGCTGAAGAAATTCAGGCCAATGGATTAGAATTGGGGAAAATAACCACTAATCAACAAGAGAAAATTGAAGAGTTGTTTTTGCATTTGATTGAGATGGAGAAACGATTGAAAAAATTAGAAAAAGAAAATCAAGCATTGAAAGCTCAAATTATCAAAAAATAAAAATTTTAAATAATGAATTCCAGTAAATTAATTGTTTTAAAATCCTTACCTATTTATCTAGGTGTGCTAATTCTTATTGGTCTTGTTGCGTGTAATAAAGATTGCAATGATCCAGGCAACCCTGATTGTCCCAATTATGATCCTTGTTGTGGTCTATCACCTGTCAATGCTGGATTTACCATTTCGGAATTTCTCGGTATATATAGTGATTCAGTTGCTGCCTACGGGTTGGACACACTTAAGATTGAAACGGATAGCATAATTGATCCTTCTTATGTTATTTTTGAAGCGAACTATAAAGGAGCGAATGAATATAAATGGCAAATTGGAACCGAAGCAACTCCTCGTTTTGGGAAAAAAATTGCTGTCCTTTTTAACAGTCTAATCAATCCTGTCTCTAATTCAACAATAGATATCAAGCTTACAGTAGAAGACACTCCTAATCTTACTTGCTTTCCAAATGATAGTGGAATTGATTCATTAATTAAGCCTTTAACGATTGTTCCAAAAAATCAAGCTGCTATTTTTGGTGAATGGGAAGGTAGTTCAACAGAATTTCCTGATGAAACATATACCATTACATTAGATACTTTTACCACAAATCCGCAAGGGAATTTATATTTCTTTCAAAATTTCCCCGATAGTTGTGAAAATGGGGCAAAGCTTGGGTTGATGTACTCTGGAGCAATGTGGACAGATCTTACCGGTGTTTATTGCGAATATGCCCCAGATTATACCAGTATTTACTATTGCCGTGCATACCTTTTGGATTATAATCAAATTAAGATTGATTATCTGGCTCGGTGCAATCCTAGTGGAGGAGCAGGTAGTGGATTTTTAAAACAATATTCCTTTACTGGAAAACGAAAATAAATAAAAATGAAAAAAATAATATTTATGCTATTTATGCTTTTATCCCATGTTTCCTTTGGGCAAACTTGTGATGAACAAGGGATCACAACTGATCCCAATAACCCAATTAATCCTGAGGGAGAACCTTTCTTAAATGATGGTGATTTTAATTGGCTTAATGAGGGATTATGGCCTTATCGTGGACCATCTGATTGGGAAGATGTACTTAATCCCTTTGATGATTCTGGAAACCCTAATATTGATTATATTTCTGTACCTGTCGAAATACGGGATAACAAACCAGAAGATGGGTGGGAGTTAGTAACCTATCGCTTAGGGTATAAATACCTTGAAAATCCACTTGAGATTCCTAGTCAAGTGCCTAGTTCTGCTGAATATGGAGTTTCTCATCCAAGTTTTATTTTATATAATAAATATACTGGATTACTACGAGTATTAATTTTCTTGAATAGGTCTTACCTAAATGCAGACTACCAAACAGCAAATATTTTACTCAAACACGAAGCTGAACTTCAAGGTCAATTGCAGAATGCCTTATTTAGTTTTTCTGAACCTATTGTTAGTTCCCTTGATAACTTTAAAACACAATTACAATTTATGTCTGCCAATATTGTAAATGTTGATAATGGAATATGGTTAATAGGCGACTTCCCTATGGCATATGATCCATGTGTATGTAATTTCTCAACGAATCTTAATGTGACATCAAATCTAATAAAAAAAGCTGACATTAACTTAGAAGGTACTGTTGAAAATACAGATTTAGTTACAGTAACAGAAGACGAAAGCACACAAGAAGTTACCCCCTTTGAAGATTTTAAAGAATTCTTTGGAAAGACTCCAGATGCAGTAGTAAATGGCCTAAAAAAATATAAAGAATTAAGTGGGTATGTCGCTCAATTAGAGAAATTAATTGGTAAAGAGAAATCATCAAAAAAGAAGCAAGAAAGTTCCTCAGCCTTGCAAAAATTTCTTAATAATATCTTCAAAGGGTCACAAGAAGTCGAAGCTTCTTCTCCAAATAATGGAGGATTGGGAGGATTATTAAAAAGTGTTCCTAAAATTGGAGCAATTGTAGGATTTGTTGATTTTTTTATAAGTGGTGGTAAATCTGGTTCTACTGCGAATAAAGAAAGTGTCACCCCTATGGCTTTTGAAGCAAATGTAAAAATGTCAGGAACAATAATTACTACCTCAAATGGTCCATTAATAAAATTTGCAACTCCTGGTTCTCAACTTAACTCTAGCAATTTAGATAGAGAAATACCAATGTATGATGAAGCGCTAGGAGTTTTCAACTTATTAAAAAGTCCAGAATTAGAAGTGGTTACCTACCACCCTTTTAATTCTAACAATGGAACTATATTACAATATAAATTAAAGGAAAACTTAAGTTATGCATTGAACCCAGCAGCTGATTTAGAGATAATGGAAATGAAAGCAACCTTAGTTATTTCTTATGAGCCTTCATTATTTAAAGGAAATATTCCAGATAAAAATTTAATTACAGAGGCATGCCTTGAACCTTTTGATGATTGTCCTTTTCCAAAACCAATAAATGAAAAACGGGTGAATATCAACGCTGGACTAACTTTTGACATTCTAGATGAAATGGGATATGGAATTGAAACTATGACAGAAGACTTCCCTTATGATAATTCTTTTGCTAGATTGAATATTGGTTATCTTCCTATTGGATGTTTTCAAGATGCATCATTTTTATTAAGCGGAGTAATAAATGATAGATATGAACAACCCAAAATTTATTGCAAAATTGCGCTTACCTTAAAACGTGAAGATGATCCGAATGCCCAACCAATTGATATGGTTATCACTTATCACACAAATATTTCTTTTGCTCCAGATTCACCAGAAAACACTTGGGCATTTGATACACAAACTAGTAGGATAATTTTTAATTCAAGTTCGAATCCTGGTGCTAAAGTTTACCCTACTCCTGTACTATTACCCTTAGGCTTAGTATATGGAGATGGAGATGTAATTGGCCCAGGAGTAATTGAAGCAAGAGGCCCAATTGTTATTGGTGATGGAGCTATCATTTTGCCTGATACTCGTATAGTTGGCTCTGCTATAGATCTTGATCCAGCAGTAGATATTCCTAATAATGTCTCTCTTGAAATTGGTATCCCTGAATTCATTAGCACTTGTGGATCTAATTCTCATACAAACTTCCGAGAAACTGATTTTACAAGTATATGTAATAATATAGAATTATATAATCCAGAAATTCCATCTTTTACTTCAAATGACGAAACGAATTTCTTTAATCAGGATTCTTCTTCTAATGTAAACTTTCATTTAGTTGATATAAAAGTTTTCCCAAATCCATTTGATGATAATTTAAACATAGGGTATAAATTATTATCGGATAGTGATGTCAAGTTTACTCTTCAAAACTCATTAGGTCAAATAGTTTTCGAAAAAAACTTTACCCAGCAGGCTGGCAATCAATTAGAAATGATTAATAGTTCTGATTTATCCAACGGTATGTATTACTTAACTATTAAAACAACTGATAGTATTAAAACTATCAAAGTTTCAAAACAGAATAAGCAATAGAACTTCCTTATCCATTTTACAACTGCATCCATTGATAAACAATGGATGCAGTTTTTTCATTTCCCAAAAAAAAGAACCTCCCCGCTCACACCATGCCTGTGGTGCATAAAAAAATAGTCGCTGGCGCTGGTTCTCCAGGACCGTGTCTACTCTTAAGCGATTATATAGTGGTAATATTTATTGCAAACAGATGTGATAAAAGACATCGGATTACTACATTGCTTACTCTGTTATTGTGTAGCATTTCTCACTTCTGCTAAAGAAATTCAAACTGAAGGACTAGAGTTAGGAAAAATTACGACTATTCAACAGGAGTAAATTGAAGAATTGTTTTTGCATTTGATTGAGATGGAGAAGAGAATTGAAAAACTAGAAGAAGAAAATCAAGCATTGAAAGCTCAAATTATTAAAAAATAGTTTTATGAAAAAATCAATAATTTATTTTATCTGTATTATTGGAATAATTACCATGATTTCTAATGGTTGTAAAAAAGATTGTACTGATCCTTCCAATCCTAATTGTAGCAACTTTGATCCTTGCTTAAATGTTGCGGATGCCTCATTTACGGTAAAACAATATTGTAGTAGTTTTTATAATCAAGCTTCTTTTGAAGAGGATTCTCTTCTTACTCCTGGACAAATAGTTTTTGAAGTTAATGACCAAGATGTAGATAGTTGTTACTGGAAGATAGGAGCAGAAGCCCAATATCGAACTGAAAAATCAATTCTGATAACATTTGACAATCGAATGGAGGAGCTGCTTCCTGTGCAACTTATTGCGTATAAAAACTTAGAATGTTGTCAAGATCAAGTAGCACAACGGGATACAGTTATCCGATACATTCCATTAGAACATCGGGAAGGAACTAGAATTATTGGTTCTTATACGGGG